>DATLAK010000083.1 GCA_035527535.1 Armatimonadota bacterium | reverse complement strand
ATCAGAGTTCTAATTGACCGCCAGCCCACGAATATGCAGGTGCGCGAGAAGGGGGCGGGTAGCTACTATTGTGACCTGGTGATGTCCGTAGATCAGGCCAGCGGCTTCATCTTCGAAGAAGCCGCGGTCAAACCCGATGCTGGCGACGAAGCCGTGATCGCGGTGGCGCAGAAGACGCTCGATCAACTGCGGCAGCGCACGCCCAGGGCGGAGCTCACCTGGGTGGTGCGGCACGAGCGCATTGCGAGCGCGCTCGCTATCTGCTTTCCCGACATGGCTACCTCGCTCCAACCGGGAGAGGACTTCGCGCGGTGGAATGAAGCCTACCTGGGCATGGATGAGCGCCTGGGCAGCGGAGGGAGACTGCGGCCGTACCCGATGTGGGGAGATATCACGGAGCAAGAAGTTGCAGCGTTCTATGCCGCGGCGGCGAGTTTCTACCGAGCGCGGCCATGGGAGTTCATCACCGATGCCAGCCTGCTGGAGATTCCCCGCCCCAACCGAGACGAGCCGCCACTGCTGGTGAGTGTGCTGGGAGCCAGCGGCATCACGCACGGCATCACCATTGTCGACTCGGAGGCGGATTTCGAGCGCATGAACTCCGACCGGCGACGGGTGAACGCGACATCTGTTAGTTTTGAGCCTGAGGGCCAGCTCCCTCCCACAATGACGGCGCAGGCCAAAGAACAGGGCTGGGTGGTCGCGAGTGAAGCGGCATTCCCGCTGGTGATGCGGGTGCAGAAGGGGAAGCCCGTACCAGGTCGGGGCGACGATCTGCGGCGGGCGACCATTGCCCTAAGCGTTCTCGGCGAGGGAACCAGCGCCTATCGGGACCATCAACGCCGCCATCCCCACAAGCAGGCCGGCCAATAGGCTAGTGGCCGCAGCACAGGCATCCGCCCATTTCCGCGGCGCCGGATAGCGCCGCCTTCTTTCCCGGGGAGGGGGCCGGACATGGAGGTCTTCGAGGCGGCGGTATCGCTGCTGGTGAAGTCGGTGGTGCTGAGCGCGCGATGGGCAGGTCAGAGGCAAGTCGCTTGCCTGCGTCAAGCCGTTGCCGGGGTGGTGGAGGTGGCGCAGTTGCGCGCCGAGGTGATGGCGCTGCGCGACGAGAACCACCGGCTGCAATTCGAGAACAGCATGCTGCGCTCACGCCTGGACAAGGCACGCGCCCGCAAGCCGCATTACACGCCCATCCAGCGGCTGCAGATTCTTTGGCATCTCGCCTACCACGGCATCCCGCGTAAGCGCGTCAAAGAGCATTTTGGCATATCCATATCCACTCTCTATCGCTGGCTGCACGCCGCGGAGCGCGGCGACATGGGCGAGAACAAGAGCACGCGGGAAAGCCCGAGGAAGACCCCGGCGGAGATCGCGCGGCTGATCTGGGACATCTTCGAAGCCAACCCGCACTTCGGCCGCCACCGCATCGCCATGAGCGTGTGGGCGCTTCGCATCTTCGTGGCTGCCTCGACGGTCAGGAACGTGCTGCTGCGCCCGGCACCCCCGAAAGCGCCGGCGACGGCAGCGGTCAAGGTTGCTCCCGCTAAGCCGCGGCAGATCGTCGCCCGCTATCCCAACCACGTCTGGAGCGTAGATCGCACGCGGGTATGGCGCTGGCGCATCTGGCCCACCTGGGTCCTGGTCGGGATAGATCACTACTCGCGCATGGTGACCACGACCTGCCCGCTGGAGGGCCCCAATGCGGCCTGTCCTGAGCGCAGTCGAAGGGGCTGGGTAACCACCGCGCTCGACTCCGCGTTTGCCCGCTGCGGCGCGCCCAAGCATATCATCACCGACCAGGACGGCGTCTTCACGGGCGGCGCATTCGCTGAACTGAAAGAGCGCTGGGGATTCAAGCAGCGCTTCGGGGCGGTCGGCCAACATGGCTCCATAGCCGTCACCGAGCGCGTGATACGGACGCTGAAGTACGAGTGGCTGCACCGCGTCCCCGTCATTCGCGGCTTCGATCACCTGAGCGGACTGCTGGATGACTTCGGCATCTGGTACAACGGCTATCGGGGACACATGACCCTCGGCGGCGCACCGCCGGCGCTCATCCACCGCGGCGAGCAATGGAGGAAGCCGCCAAAGACCGCGAAGACGCTGCCGCTCAACATCGAGCGACGCGTCTTCGCTGAGTCGCGCGTTACTGCTTACCGGCTTTCTGCTTAGCCCACGCGTCTGGTTGTTTTGCTCGTCGGCTGACCCCCAAACGCGCCTTGGCGATGCCCTTCACTCCCGTTGGCGGCTGCGGCGGGCTTCGATGACTCGCCTCCACCGGTATCCCGCCGCTCAGCAGCTACGGGTGTCACGTCCCGTCACCCAGGCGAGGGCCTCAGTCCAGGGCCTTTCTCGCCTGCCATAGGTGTTCCAAAGCT
>DATLAK010000082.1 GCA_035527535.1 Armatimonadota bacterium | reverse complement strand
TAGAGGAAGCGGATGCGTTGTTGAACGGCATGTACACGCTGCACAACAGGGGCAGGTTTGTGCATAAGCTGGCCGAGGTGTTCGGACCAACGGGGAGCGGCGGGCACGACTCGTTTTGGTGGAAGGAACGCTTCCGCCAATACTACGTTGCCGGGCAAGCGCCGACGCGAGTATTCGATGCGCGGCGCAAGGTGGAACTGGAGATCGTCGCGGATGAGCCGCAGAATGGAGGCGAGTGATGGCCGAGCCGTCCGCCGCGCAGATACGCGAAGCCGTGGAGAACTTGCTGGAGTTCCGTGACTTGCTGCCGCGCATCATTGGGATGATTGTGTTGACCGAACAGGAAGCATCAAGCGTGTGTGTCCTCCTCGCCGCCGCCGAGTCCGCCGCCACCGACCGGGAACGGGCGGACGCCAACGAGAGGGACGCGGGGCGGTGGCGGGCGCTGTCAAAGCACACTCGTGTGGTAGATGACAGACCCCTCGGGTGGACTGTGGACGGTGGCCTGCGCGCATACAACGAGGATCGCTGCCAGGAACTCGACGCTCTCGCCGACGCCCTGGCCGAGGCCCCGGAGGCGGAGGAAGGAGACTGACATGGGCGAGAATCTAAGCACTGAGAATATGGAGCACCTGGAGGGACGCGAGGGTTGGGCTATTTTTGGGCGTTGGCCGCTGCTCATCCGCCAGTTCGGGCGCGGGCTTGCTGCATCGGTAGAGTGGAACGTGGGAACGCGCACGTGGGTGGCCAAGCTGTTCAACTGCGGGCACTGGACGGTCTGCCCCGAAGGCGATCCGTGCCTGAGCGAGGCCCTGGACTGGTGCGAGGTGCAGGCGCGGGCTGCGTTGGAGCGGCGGGAGAAGCGGCGCAAGCAACGGAAGGGAGGCCCCCGATGAGCGAGTGGCACAACGGGCGGCGGCAGTATGGGCCGCACTGGGAGGAGAGATTGCTGAAGACCGGGCCAGAATCAACGCGCCGATATGGTCCCTTCTGCGAGGCCCAGGTCAACACCTATCGGGGCGGCTGGAGTTCCCGGCGCTGGAGATCGTCGCGGAAACGGAGAGATCGGGATGATTATCGCGGTGGACCTCGATGGATGCTTGGCTACCTATGCCGGGTGGAAGGGGCACGAAGACATCGGCGATCCCCTGCCCGGCGCACTCGATGCGATGCACACACTCCATGCCGACGGGCACCAGTTGTTCATCTTCACCTGTCGGTGCTGTGAGGTGCCGCTGATCGGTGCGGACGGCGCGGGTGCTCCCTATGACTTGCCCAACCCCGCGACACTACCCGGAGCCGCCGAAGCAATCAAGGCGTGGCTGCAACGGCATCGCTTTCCGCCAATGCAGGTCTGGACCGGACCCGGCAAGCCCTTCGCCGACATCTACATTGACGACCGGGCAATGCGTGTAGCGCCGCAAGAGAACGAGGGGCATTGGCCGCGTGCTGTTGCTGCCATTCAACTGTTTGAGATCGTCGCGGGAGAGCCGCAGAAAGGTGGCGAATGATGGCCGAGCCGACGCTACAGGAAGCAATTGAGGCGGTGCAGGATTGGGCACGCACGAGCATTGTGTGCGGGACGGTGGAGAGTTTAGAGAAGGTGCTCCGCACCGTCCTCTCCGCCGCTGAGGGAGCCGCCGCCGACCGGGAGCGGGCCGCCTGTCGGCTACAAGTTAGCCGCTGGACACTGAAGTTGGTCGCGAAGTGGAGGGAGGATGCGCAGAAGGAGCGCAACTGGAAGATGAATGACTTAGCCAACGTGCATGACTACTGCGCTGATGAACTCGCCGACGCCCTGGCCGCCGAGACCGCCCCCGACGCGGGGCATGGCGGCCACGGGCCGCAGGAAGGAGAGTGACGTGCCAGACAACCCGATCATCAACAAAATCAGGGCACAGATAATGATGCGCGATCCCGATTGTGTCGCGCCCAGGAAGTGCGGTCAATGTGTCCGCTTCGGTGAGTGCAACAAGCCCGGCGGGTATGCGTTGACTTCAGGCGGAATCCGTCAGAGGCCTGCCTGGAGCACCGACGTAGCTTGCGAATACTTCACAGAGACCGCAGACGCCCCCGACGCGGGGCAGGACTGACCGCCTGCGGGCGGAGAAAAGTGACGCATAAAAACCGTAGCCGACGTGCGCCGCGTGGCCCAGGCCCCGGCGCGGAAAGGAGCAGACGATGCCCCAAAGTGACCTGCTGCAATTCGACCCCGACAGCCCAGAGTTCGTTGTGTGGCTCAAGCGCAAGGGCTTCCGCAAACCGAAGGCCACCGTCCTGCATAACACATGGTCGCCCACCGCCGCACAATACCGAGGGCGAGAGACCATCCGCGCCATTGAACGGTTCCACATGCAGGTGCGCGGCTTCTCAACCATCGCCGCCAACGGCTACGCCTGCCCCGACGGAACGGTCATCACCGGGCGCAACCTGTCCTACAGCAACTGGGCACATGCGCTGGTCTCGCGCCGGAACGTGGAGGCCGAGGCCAAGCAGACCGCAGGCGGCGACAAGTTGTGGTTCAACAAGTACGCCTACGGGCTGGAAACCGTCGCCAACTTCGATGCGGAGCCTCCTGACAGGGGCAAATCGGGCCGTTCCTTTGAGACTGCCATGCGCGTGCTGACGGTGGTGCATCGGACGTTTGGCATCCCGCCGCACCTGCTGTTCTTCCATCGCGACGTAGCCGACAAGACCTGCCCCGGCCTGCTCCTCAATCGGGCGTTGGTGCGGATTGACTTGGCGGCACGTCTAGGCATGGTCCCCAACGTGCCGCACGTTCAAGTCAGTGACACGGAGGTGGACTGCGCGGCAGGCTGGTGGGCTGAGCGTGTGACCGTGGAGGGTGCGCCCGTTTTGGCTGCGATGGGCGAGACTGCACCGAATGTGGCAGTCCATGCAACCGGGCGGGCGTTCCTGCGGGAACTGGTGGACAACTGCCCCGGCTGGCGGATTGAGTGGAACGGGGCCACGCAGACAGCGAATGTGGTGACGCCATGACCAATGACCTGCAGGCGCTCAAGGCGTCCCCGCTGGTTCGGCTGCTGGAGGCGGGCGCTGTTGGTTGGGCGGATGTGCAAGTACAGACGGGCGACGGACTCGACGCGGAAAGTGCCGCACTCTTCGGCTTGGTTGAGCTGGAGTCTGATGCTGGGTGGCACCGCCGCTACCGCACACGGCCCCTCGGTCGCGCCCTCCTCGCCGCGATCCGCGACGCCGAGCGGTGGGTGGCGCTGCCCGACACGTTGCGGCGCCTCGATGAGATCCTCGTAGTCGGCGAGGACGGCCAGACCGTCGCCGAGGATGGCGTGTACCTGCGTCTCCCGGAGGAGGGGATGGCGGGCCCCTTCGCGAACCTCGCGGAGGCGTGTCGCGCC
>DATLAK010000081.1 GCA_035527535.1 Armatimonadota bacterium | reverse complement strand
GTCATCCCGAGCAACGCGAGGGATCCCCTACCGGGGTTGCTCGCGGCTGGAATCGCTGATCTTGCGCATCCCCGATAGGGGATTCCTCGGGCGCGTCGCTTCCTCGGAATGACATGCCCGAAGCTTTACGCATAATCTGGGACTAAGGTCTGACGGGATTTCCCGACGGAGGGATCGAATGTCCAAACCGGCGCCGAATCCGGACGCCCCGTACATCGCCGGGGTGGATGTCGGCGGCACCAATGTGCGCGCGGCGATCCTCGATCGCGAGGCGCATATCCTGGCGGAAGCGCGCCGCCCCGCGCTCGCCGAGCAGGGCATGGCCAAGACCCTGGAGCAAGTCGCCGACGCCCTGCGCGAGGCCATGGATCACCACGGCATCACCGCCAACGAGCTGGTGGGCATCGGCATGGGCGTGCCGGGGCGTCACGATTCCCCCCGCGGCGTCTGCATCTACTCCCCCAACTTCGCCAATGCCTACCACGTCGAGGTGACCCCACCCATCGAGAAGGAATTCGGCGTCGCCGCCTACATGCTCAACGACGTTAAGACCGCGACCCTGGGCGAGCACCGCTTCGGCGCCGGTCGGGGCGCGCGGCACATGGTCATGATCACCCTGGGCACCGGCATCGGCGGCGGCGTCATCAGCGACGGCGAGCTGCGCCTGGGCGCGACCGAGGGCTTCTCGGAAGTGGGGCACATGGTGATTGACGTGGAGGGGCCGGAGTGCGGCTGCGGCGACCACGGCTGCTGGGAGGCGCTGGCCGGGCGCGACGCCATCATCGAGCGCGCCGCGGTCAAGCTGCAGTCCGGGCGCGAGAGCACCCTCGCCGCGCGCATCGAGTTCGATGTCGCTCGCATCACGCCCGCGCTCATCGCCGAGTGCGCCGCGGAGGGAGACGACCTGTGCCGGGAGGTGCTGGCCGAGATCGGCCACTATGTCGGCGTGGGGCTCACCAACCTGATACAACTCTACAACCCCGAGGTGCTGGTCATCGGCGGGGGCATCGCTCGCGCGGGGGAGGCGCTGCTGGGCCCGGCGCGGCGCGCGGTCGCCGCTCGCGCGCGCATGGTGCCGGCCGCCACCGCGCGCATCGTCACCGCGGAACTGGGCGATGACGCGGGAGTGGTGGGGGCATCGGTGCTGGTGCTGCGCCGGGTGGAGCGCGGGGCATGAGAATCCTCGTCACCGGCGGCGCGGGGTTCATCGGCTCCCACATCGTGGACGCCTACCTCGGGCTCGGTCACGAGGTGGTAGTGGTGGTGGACGACCTCTCCTCGGGGCGCGCCGAGAACGTTAATCCCGCCGCCGCCTTCCACGGCCTCGACAAGTTCGCGGCCGAGCACCACCTGCGCCTGTTCCGCGAGCAAGGCGGCCCGACTACACCATCCTGCGCTACGCCAACGTCTGCGGCCCGCGTCAGGACCCTCACGGCGAAGCGGGGGTGGTCGCGATCTTCGCGCGCGCGATGCTGGGAGGGGGCATCCCCACCATCTTCGGCGACGGCGAGCAGCCCCGCGACTTCGTCTATGTCAGCGACGTCGTGCGCGCCAACGTGCTGGCGCTGGAGCGCGAAGTGCCGGAACCTCTCAACATCGGCATCGGCCGCCCGACTTCGGTCAACGCGATTTGCCAGGGCTTGGCGCGGCTGGCCGGGTGTGATCGTCCGCCGCGCTACGCGCCCGAGCGTCCGGGGGGAGGTGCGCCACATCCATCTCGCCTGCGCGCGGGCCCGACACGAGCTGGAATGGGAACCGCAGGTAGCGCTGGAGCAGGGCTTGGCGCAGACCGTTGCCCACTTCCGGGAGGGCGGCTGACCTCGACCTGCGCCGATAGCGAGCGCATCGCGCGACGCGGGAAGGAATCGAGGCTGGCGGCGCGGAAATCCTACAAAACAAGGATTCGATAGCCGACAAGCCGATGCGTAGTGCTCACGGCCCCGACTGCCTGCGTCCGAGTATCCCATCAGTGCACAAGACCACCTGACGTCGCCGCCTTCGCTGCCTGCATGGTTGTGGAATAATCGGGCCGTGGGACGGTGACGCGGCGGCGGCGCGCCGAGGGCGGTGGTCGGGTCGCTGGTGCGGATCAGCCGGCGCCGCGCGTCGAGTTTAGCCCGTGGAGGCCGCGGGAATACCAACTACGTCGCAGCGCCCGCGCGTTCTTGCGATGCCAAAGACGCGGCGGCCATGCGATCAGGAGACAATCATGTCGTGGACCAACGCAGAGCGGCCGCTGGACGATGCGGCCGCATCCGACAGTGAGAAGCCCGAGATGGACCTGCAGACCGAGAACGCCGGCTCACCTCCAGAAGCTGAAGTGCCGGCCCCCACCGAACCGAGCGGGCGGCCGCCGGATGCCGCCTACGACGAGACGATATCGCCCCTCAAGCAGGGAGACATCGTCAGCGGTCTGGTGGTGCACGTGGACAACCACGGCGCGCTGGTGGACGTGGGCACCAAGTCGGAGGGGATGATCCCGCTGGCGGACCTGGCGGGAGAGAACGGGGAGCCCGCGCAGCAGCTCGCGGTCGGGGATCGCATAGACGTTTACGTGGTGCGCACCGAGAACGCGGAGGGCGGCCTGGTGCTGTCCAAGCGCAAGGCCGACTACGAGAACGTGTGGCGGGGGGTGATCGAGGCCTACGAGACCGGCGCCACGGTGTCGGCGATGGTGACCGACCGCGTCAAAGGGGGGCTGGTGGTGGACCTGGGGCTGCGCGGATTCCTGCCCGCCTCCCACGTGGCGACGCGCAATGTGCGCGCGCTCGAGCGCTTTGTCGGGCAGTCGGTCAAGCTGAAGATCCTGGAGGTGGATCGGGGGCGCAAGCGGGTGGTGGTATCGCACCGGCTGGCGATGGAGGAGGAGCGCCAGCGCAAGCGCGAACAAACGCTGGCCATGCTGGAGGAGGGGCAAGTGCGCAAGGGCATGGTGCGGCGGGTGACGGACTATGGTGCGTTCGTGGACCTGGGGGGTATCGACGGCCTGCTGCACGTGACGGAGATGTCGTGGGCGCGGGTGCGTCATCCGTCGGATGTGGTCAAGCCGGGGGACAAGATAGACGTGCTGGTGTTGAAGTACGATCGGGAGCAGGACAAGGTGTCACTGGGCTTGAAGCAAATCCTGCCCGACCCCTGGCAGCACGTGGAGGAGCACTACGCCGTGGGCAGCACTGTCACCGGGCGCGTGAGCCGGGTGGTGCCGTTCGGCGCGTTTGTCCAACTGGAGGGCGGGATCGAGGCCATCATCCCCAACTCCGAGTTGACCGCGGCCAAGGGCGCCAAGGCGGAAGAAGTGTTGCGCGAGGACCAGGAGGTGCAAGCGAAGATCATCGCTCTGCGCCCCGCCGAGCGCCGCATGACCCTGAGCATCCGCCATGTGCAGCAGGACAAGGAACGCCGCCAACTGCGCGACTACATGGAGCAGCAGAAGGACGCAGGGCGGGTGACGGTCGCCGATCTGGTGGGCGACGTATTCTCCCAGCGGGAAGAGGAGGAATGATCGTCGTCGGGCTCACCGGCGGCATCGCCACCGGCAAGACCACGGTGGCGCAGTTGCTGCGGGAGCGGGGCGCGGCGGTCGTTGACACCGACGAGATCGCGCGCGAGGTGACGGCGCCGGGGAGCCCGGCGCTGAGCGAGATAGCGCAGGCCTTCGGGCCGCAGATGCTGACTGCGCAAGGGACCCTGGACCGGAAACGTCTGGGGTCTCTCGTTTTTGACGACCCGCAGGCGCGGCGGCGGCTGGAGGAAATCACGCACCCGCGCATAATACTGGAGATGCGCCGCCGCCTGGAGGCCCTGCGCCGCCGTAGGCGACCGCCGGCGCTAGCGGTCGCGGTGATACCGCTGCTCTACGAAGCGGGGGCGGAAAGCGAGGTGGACGTGGTGGTGGCGGTCACCGCGCCTGCCGAGCAGCAGGTGCGGCGCGTGATGGCGCGCGACGGGCTCACGCGCGAGCAGGCGCAAGCCCGGGTAGCGGCGCAGATGCCGGTGGAGGAGAAAGCCCGCCGGGCGGGTTTTGTCGTTGATGCCAGCGGCAGCCTAGAGGAAACCGCGAGGCAGGTGGCGAAGCTGTGGGGACGGCTGGTGAGCGCGGCAGGCGAGTGAACCTTTTGGCGGGCGCCAACGCAGGTTTACAATCCCCTGCCCCTATGGTAGAATGTGGCGCTATTCTGAACCCTCGGGCATGACATGGCGTCGAACAGCCGAGGCAGGAGGCCGCCGGTGGTGGCAGGCAGGCGAATCCCATCCCGGTCCGTTTTGCGTTCCCGAAATGACGACCTGCCCATGCCCCCCAGCACGGATTCTTCCGCGCACGCCAGGCGGCGAGGAGAGGAGTAAGTCAAGATGGGCACCATGAGCGTCGGCCGCGCCCGGATAACGGCGCTGGTCTTGGTCGGGCTAGGGATCGCTGCCGCGTTAGCGGCGCCGGTTCTGTGCACCGGGCGGGTGCGGGCGCAGGAGTCCGTCGCCTCCGCCCCCATGACTCCGGTGGCGGTCGTGGACTTCTTCAACCGCAGCGACTACGGGGGCGATGCGCTCGGGCGCGGCGCGGCAGATGCGCTGGCGCTGGCGCTGGACGAATCCAAGCGATTCACGCCCGTGCCGCGCTCCGAGGTCGAGCAGGCATTGAGCCGCCTGGGCTTCTCACTGCCGATGACCCGCCCCGCACAGGGCCGGCTGGCGGAGACGCTGGAGGTGCCGTTCGTCGCCTCCGGCACCATCAATGACCTGCACTTCGAGCAGACCAGAGAGGGCCGCGTGGCGGTGGCGGACGTCACCGTTGTGCTGCTGAGCGTCGACTCCGGCGAGTATACCAATGGCGCGCGGGTGCGACAGCAGTCCACGCCCAAGCCGGGATATGCCGCCGATAACGCGGCGCTCGCTGACGAGGCGCTGACCCTTGCCACCTACGATGCCGTGCGCACCATGATCAGCTACCGGTTCCCCGAGGCGACGGTGCTGAGCGGCACCCCGACCGATGTCTATCTCAACGCCGGCAGCAACTCCGGGCTCCGGGATGGTATGGAGCTGGTGATTCTGCGCTTCGGCGATAAGGTCGGGCGCGTGCGGGTCACCAGGGTTGAGCCAGAGTACGCCACCGCCGCCATCATCGCCAGCTACCGCGGCATCGCCGCCGGCGACAAGGCGCTGCCGGTGTTCGAGGCGCCGACCGCCGCTCAGGCGGTCGCGGTGCGGCGCCCCAAGGACCGCAACCAGCTCAGCAGCAGCCTGCTTGGCATGGCGGCTGCGGTCGGGATATTCGCCAGCTTGTACAACCACAGTCCGGCCGACGTCGCGGTGCCGGATGTCGTCGCCAGCTCCCTGTCCGACGCCACCGGCTCGGGGTCGGGCGGCATTCTCGTCACCTGGTCCCCGCCCGCGCACGAATGGCGCAGCGTTCGCCTCTACGAGATCTACCGCAACAATTTTTTCCTCTGGGTGCAGCCGGCGCAGCAGACCTTCAGCGGCAACGGCACGTTTTTCATTGACTCCTCGGACGCGATCCTCCCCGGCTTCTATACGATGAGCATGAGCATTACCCCGGAGACCGGCGAGATCAGTGAGTATAGCTTCGCCACGGCGGAGGAGGGCGACACCGCACCCGACCTCACCCCGGGTGAGAGCATTGGGATGTTGTTCGGCTATGACCCTCCGACGCCCGGCGAAGGCTACGTGTATCGTATCGTTGCGATCGTCGCTTCCGTTGAGTTCGCTCCTACCGGTACGACCACCACCCCAACCCCAACCACCACGCCTACGGCGAGCAGGACCGCCGCGCAGGTCACCGACGGCCGCTCCGCCAGCTCCGGCCGCCAGGCGCCGGAGCGCCAGTACTGGCTGCGCTTCTCGCCTTACGCGAACGGCTCGGGCGTGGCCACAGCTCTGGCCCGGCCGTCGCTTCTGTCGCCGGTGGCGGACGCAGCCGCGGACGATGCAAGCGCAGTGCGTTTCTCGTGGTCCGCGGTAGCCGGAGCCACCGAGTACGTGCTCCAGATCAGCCGCGACGTGCGCTTCCTGGCTGCCGGCACCAAGCAATATCCGGCCGGGGAAAGCATGGCGCCGGACGGCACGGAGATGTCCAGCGTCATCAACGTGGCGGCCGACTTCCCGCCTGCGCCCGGCGGTATGCCGACCGTGCTCTACTGGCGCGTCGGCGCACGCAACGCGCGCGATGCGGTGGCGCCGCGCACGGAGCCAGCGTTATTCCAGACCAATCCGCAGGACCAAGGGTACGTGTGGAGCACGCCCGCCTACACCACGTTCACCATATCCTCGTCCGTCGCCGCGGCCGCGGCTGCGGATGGCCATCGGGGGCCGAGGCCACTGCGGCCGCTGGGGCCGCGTCCCTAGCTGGAAACAGACGTCGAATGCGGGATCGAGCATACGGCCGGACGGGCGACGGCGCCCGTCCGGCGGAGTCCTTACCGGTGCCGGCGACAGCGTCATGCGGTAGGATGCCGGCTGGCGCACGGGGGAAAAAGGAGCGGAGGAGTCAAGGGGATGAGAAAGCTCACTGCGGCTCGGCTGGTCCGTGCCATGATCTGCTGCCTGGCAGTCGCAATCGTGGCACCGCTGCTGGCGACGCATGCCACCACTGCCCGCGCGGAGAGCGCTAAGCTCAAGGTCATCGTGCTGCCCCTGGCGGGTAACACCGAAGTCGGTGGGGCGGAGCTGGCCGAGCGCGTGTATCGCGCGCTGCGTGTGACCCTGGAGTCCTCCGGCCAGGCCACCATTGTCAGCCTGCGCCCGTCCACCCCATCGGTGCGTCGCGCCATTGATATTGAAAAGACCCTCGAGCCGAGCGACCTCGAGGTCAAGCCTCCGCTTGACCGCCAGCAGGCGGCGCGGCTGGGGCAGGCGCTCGGCGCCGACCTGGTGTTGTGGGGCAGTGTCGAGGAATACACCTACGACAAGGCCGCCAAGCAGGTGACGCTCGGCCTGACGCTGCAAAAGTTCGACGTGAGAACCAACGAGTCGAGCGCGGTCGCCGTCTCCGGCAGAAGTTCGAGCAGGATCGGGTTCGCCGCCGCCGAGGGTCCGCTGATGATGGAGGCGATGGATGACGCCGTCGGCAAGGCGGTCGAGGGGGTATTGGGAACCAAGGTCTCGGCGGTGACGGTTGCCCCGGCGCCGACCGCTCCGCAGCAGGTCAAGCGGGCGGACAAGACCTGGCAGACGCTGGGCGCGGTGATCGCCGCGGGAGCGCTGATTGCGCTTGCTAACAACGGTGGGGGCGGCGCTGCCGCCGCGGCGCCGGCGGCGAACGTCATAACCGCGGCCGCCGCCACCCCGACCGCCGACTCGGTGGCGCTGTCATGGAGCGTGGCGTCGGGCGCGACCGGCGTCGCCAGCTTCAATGTTTACCGCGCGGAGGTGGGCGGAGCATCGCGCATGGTGCGGCCGGCGCGCGCCGCGCACAGCCGCGTGCGCCTCACGCGCCAGGCCAGCGGATACTCTCTGCTCGCCAACGCGGGTCGCGCGGACCGCTCGTACAACGATTCGTCCGCCAATCCGGGAACGCTCTATGCGTACCGGGTGAGCACCGCGGTCGGCGCGGCGGAGTCACCCCCGGTGGACTTCATCAATGTCTATGAGCCGACGATCGAGGTCGGCCCCGCCTACCCGCGGCCGCCGGCGATGCCGACCGTCACCGCATTCATCAGCTCGATCGGTCTGCAGTGGAGCAAGAACCCGGAGCCCTTCATGGACTCCTACCGCATCTACCGCGCCACCTCCGGGAGCGGGCCGTGGAACAGCACGACCCTAGTGGGTGAGGTGGCGTCGAGCCAGGCGAGCTTCACCGACGCCGGGCCGCTGGTAGCGGGCACGACCTACTACTACGCCATCGGCGCGGTGACCGCGGCGACCGGCGTCAACGGGCGCATGGGCGCGGCGCGCCAGGTGCTGTTCGAGATCGGCAAGCCGGCCCCGCCGAGCAATGTTCGCGCTCAGCCGCGCGTCGAAGGCGTGTACCTGACGTGGGTCGCCAGCCCCGATCTCAGCGTTGACGGCTACAATGTCTATCGCGACGGCGCGCTGCTGACCGCCGTTTCCGGGCGCACCACGACCAGCCTCCTCGATTCACCGCTCGCCGCCGGCAGCTATGCTTACCAGGTCGCCAGCTTCGCCGGCACACCGCCGGTTGAGAGCAATCGCATCTCGGCGATACCTTCTCCCATCAGCCCGAGCTTGCCGCCCTCCAGCCTCGCCATTACGCCGCCGGCCGCAGTGGTGGCTAATGGCACCAGCACCACCGATGTCATCGCCACCGCGAGAGACAGCTCGGGGCAGCCGGTGCAGGGGGTGGAAGTGACGTTCTCCCTTAGCGGCGTCCAGCCGGGCGTCGAAGGCTCGCTCTTACGCCATCTCAGCTACATCTCCGGCTCCACGATCCTGGTGTCGTACGCCCAGGTGAAGGTGGCGACTCACGCCGACGGCACAGCGGGTGTGCGTTTCATGGCGGGCACCAACGCCGCGCTGACGCCGACCGTCACCGCCACCTGCGCAGGCGCGAGCGGCCAGCTCAGCGCCGGCGTTGACATCACGCTCGAGCAGCGCGTGCCCACCGCCGTGACGCTCACCGCCGAATCCCTCAATCTCGTCGGCGACGGCTTCAGCAGCACCACCTTGACCGCGACCGTCACCGACCAGGGCGGCGGCCCGTACGCCGGCCAGACGGTGACCTTCGCCAGCCAGAGTCCGGGCCTCGGCAACGTCAGCCCGGCGAGTGCGGACACCGGGGCCGACGGCACGGCCGCCACCACCCTCAGCAGCGCGGGGCCGGGCCAGTTCGGCAACTGCGTCGTCACCGCGACCGTAACCGGCCTGACGCCCGCGCAGGTGACCGTGCGCTTCGGCGCCGCCCCGCAGGTGACGGTCAGCGTGCAGCCGAGCGTGCTGCCGGCGGCCGGCATGGGCGCCAGCGCCCTCATCACCGCCACCGTCAAGTACATTGGGGGCGAGCCGGTGGGTAATGACACCGTCGTTCGCTTCAGCTTCGAGAGCGAAGAAACCATCAGCAACACCGGCGCGCGCATCGTCAGCGGGCGGGAGCGAGCGCTCACCCGCGACGGCACCGCCTACTCGACCATGTACAGCGCGGTTGACCTGGCCAACGGCGATTCCGACATCATCTGGGCCTGGATTGACCTCAACGACAACGGCGCCTGGGACGGGGCGTCGGAGACGCTGGGCAGCACGGTGGTCTCCTACACCGACCCGCCGTTCCGCATCACCGTCGCCGCCGAACCGCTCAGCATTTCCGCGGGCGGCTCCAGTGTATCCAAGATCGTGGCTGACGTGCGCACCCAGGTGCCCGATCCCAGCGGCGGCGGGTATCGGCCGGTGGCTGACGGCACGCTGGTGACCTTCTCCACCACCGCCGGGACCTTCGCCGACACCGCCACCGCCACCGCCAGCGGGCGCACCATCGGCGGCCTGGTGACGGTGTTCCTGAAGTCGGCGACGGCGGCGGGCGTCGCCAACGTCACCGCCACCGCCGCGCTCATCAGCGGCTCGGTGCAGGTGCAGTTCACCGCCCCCGTCAACACGGTGGTGCTGGTGTCCGCCACCCCCAGGACGCTGCAGGCCAACGGCACCGCCACCTCCACCATCCTGGTGCGCGTCACCGACAAGGCGGGGCAGCCGCTAGCGGACACGACATTGTCCCTGACTACCGACCTCGGTTCGCTCTCGGAGATCTC
>DATLAK010000080.1 GCA_035527535.1 Armatimonadota bacterium | reverse complement strand
GTCATCCCGAGCAACGCGAGGGATCCCCTACCGGGGTTGCTCGCGGCTGGAATCGCTGATCTTGCGCATCCCCGATAGGGGATTCCTCGGGCGCGTCGCTTCCTCGGAATGACATGCCCGAAGCTTTACGCATAATCTGGGTCTAATCCGTGTCCATCTGTGCTAATCTGCGGTTCCCCCCCCTACCTCCCCGCTCGCGGCAAGTTGTCAACCCAGAACCGCGGGTCCACGGCTTGCCCGGAGACATAAACGCCCCAGTGCAAGTGCGGGCCGGTCGCGGCGCCGGTCATGCCCACCTTGGCGATTCGCTCGCCCCGGTTCACGCGTTGGCCTTCGACGACGCAGATCTCCGATAGGTGGAGATAGATCGACCCCACCCCCTGCCCGTGGTCGAGCACGATGGTCTTGCCGTGGAGCTTGAAGTCATCGCGGACGAGCCTGACGATGCCGCCGGCCGGCGCGAACACCTTGGCCCCCATCGGCGCTGCCAAATCCAGGCCCCGGTGGCGGTACTGGATCCTGCCGTTGATCGTGCGCGCGAGCCCGAAGCCGGTGCTCACGCGGGCCTTCACCGGCCACGCAAACGGCCCTTGCCATAGCTGCTGATCGGCCGTCTGCGCGAGCCCCGCGTGAATCGTCGGCGCTTCCTGCTTCACCGAGGGGTCATCGTAAACCCGGCTCGCCTCCTGTTTCATCCGCAGCTTCTGCACGCCGAAGTTGCGCTTGGCCACCGTCGCCCTGGCCGTGGTGCGCGTGACAGCGCCGGCATCGTCGCGCAGCACGATCTCCAGCTTCCGCGGCCCCGGGGGGGTGTCCGGCGGCACCGGCAAGATCGCCCGGTAGGCGTCGCCCACGCGGTAGAGCGGGTAGGACTTCCCTTCCCATTGGCACTCGGGGGCGAGAGATTCCTCCGCCCGCACCAGGACCAACAGGCAGTCTCCCTGGCGCGCGGGGGAGGGCGTCACCGCGATGCTGACGGTGGTCTCGGCGTCAGCGACGGCGACCGCCAGGCACAACATCACACTGCAAACCATGCGCGTCATGGTATGATGGATTCGCCGGCGTGAGGGGATCCCCTCCGTGCGCCGTCAACGAGCGAAGGAGAGCGGAGGGCGCGCGCGGAAATCAACGCCAGCCACCGCGCGCCAGCGGGCCGCGATGCGTTCGACCCATGCGCTACGGCATCATCTCGGACATTCACGCCAACCTCGAGGCGCTGGAGGCGGCGCTCAAGCGTCTGCGGGGCGTTGACGCCTACATCTGCCTGGGCGACATCATCGGCTACGGCCCCGACCCCGGCGAGTGCATCGAGGTGGTGAAGGCGCTGCCGGGCCTGCGGTGCGTGATCGGCAATCACGACCTGGCGTGCGTGGGCAAGTATGACGTCAACTGGTTCAACTGGTACGCGCGCGACGCGATTGCATGGACGCAGGAGCGCCTGACCGCGGCCGACCGGGGCTACCTGCTGTCGCTCCCGCTGATGGACATGGAGAACTCGCTGACGCTGGTGCATGGGTCGTTGCCGCAGCCCATGGACTACGTCACCTCAGCCGCGGATGCGCGCGGGGTCTTCGCGGAGATGATCACGCCGGTGTGCCTGATCGGGCACACGCATGTCTCCGAGCACTACGCCCATACCCATGGCGCGGCACACGTGACCCACCGGTCGCTCAAGCGCGGCGGCACGGTCAAGCTCGACCGCGGCCTGAGCTACATCGTCAACTGCGGCAGTGTCGGCCAGCCGCGCGACGGCAACCCCCTGGCCAGTTTCGGGCTTTACGACACCGCCCGCCGCGAGGTGAAAATCATGCGGGTCGAGTACGCGGTCGAGCGCGTGCGGGAGAAGATGGAAGAGGTGAATCTGCCCGCCCTGCTCGGGGAGCGGCTGGCGCTGGGGCGGTGAAGGCGGTCTCGGACGTCATTCCGAGCCCTTCGACTTCGCTGCTCAGGATGACGGTTGCGCGCGCGGGCTGGGGTTGCAGATGCTAGCGCTTGCCGCGCTGCGGCATCGGTTGCGAGCCGAGCTGTTCGAGCGCGTAGTGGAAATCAATCTTCTCCGCCGGGGTGATGGGACCCATGGTCTCGAATTGGCGGCGCTCCTCGGGCGAGAGCGAAGGCCTCTCCGGGCGCAGCATCGCACGGTTCCATTTCTCCTCGCGCACGAGCTGCTCGCCGACGCGCTTGCAGCGCCCGCAGCGGAAGCGGACATACACGAAGCTCGGGCCCATGAGGCTGAGGTAAAGGCTCGTCTGCAGAATCTCACGCGGGCCGATGTGATGGCCGCAGTTACAAGTCACGATATCGCGGGGAGCACCCATCTTGTCAGCAACCTATCCGACTGCAACGACAGCCCATTATAGCAGCTTCCGGCGGCCCTGCAAAGCGCCCCGTCTCCGGCGCCTGCGCTCGGCGGCGCCGACAGCGTCGCTGATGGTTGTATTTCTCGTCACCGCGGGAGGCGTATCCGCACCGCCGAGCGCGGGCGCACCGGCGGTGACGCCGGGCCCCTCCTCCCAGGTGCTCGCCGAGAACGCCGCGCTCGAGCAGGAGCTAACCGGTATCCGCATCGAGAACCGCCCCGACGGAGTGATAGCGGTTGCCGGCGACGGGGGATGGCGCCCGATCGGCTCGGTCCTGCGCTATACGACGACGCTCGACCGCGAACAGTTCACCGCCAGCACCTGGGGGCGGGCGGGAACCGTCGTCGCCACCGCCGTCAACGCCCTCCATATCAAGGTCACGCAGGACGAGCACACCGACCGCGGCGTCGGCTTCTCGCTCCTGCCGCGGGAGTTCACCCCCGGGGCCAAACAGCCCTTCGCGACCCGCAGCCCCGACTCCAGCATCTATACCGATATCCCCGCCGGCACCGCCATCTTCGGCGGCGACTACTCCCCCTTCGTCGGCAGCCCCGTCTACGTCGAGCGCGCCGGGGAGCTGGTTGCGCTGCCGCCGGACTACCTCCCGGCGCTGGGCGATGTGCTCGTGATCCGCGTGCTGCGCCCGCGCCCCTACCCCGCGCAGATGGTGTTCGAGAACCGCTTCCAGGGGCTGATCCACCTGCAGTATCCCGACGGCTCGAGCAAGCCCATCGGCACGGTGCTGCGCCCGGTGATGGGGGTCGGCAGGTTCCCGGGCACGCTGTACGCGGGCATCGGCCGCATTCGCGCCAACCATCCCGGCGTCATAGACATCTCGACCTCCCTGGTGGGCGAGATCGGCGGCTTCCAGATCGTGCCCGCGGGCCACGCCATGAGCCCGGAGACGAGGTACGTCCGCCTGCTGACGCAGTGGATGGTGGTTGGGCCCCTCGATGCGCGCGACCCGACGTGGGAGGGAGTGGCGCCGCTGTTTCTTCGGTACCTGCGACCGCAGTACGATGCGGCCGATCTTTACGCCGCGGATTGGGAGGCGCGCCTGCTGGGGCGGTTCCTGGTCGAGGTCGAGATCGGCGGGCGCTGGCAGGCAATGCCCCATTTCGCCATCGGCGCGAGCGCCAACGCGCCGCTCCCGGACTGGGCGGCGTCGGCGCTGCAGGAGGTCGAGGCCATCCGCATCATGTTCCCGCTGGAGGAGAGGTCGTGAGCGCAGACCTGCACCGGCTGATGGTCAAGGTCTCGCCGCAGGCGGCGCCGGGAGTTGGGGACGCGATGCTGTCCCTGGGGCGTGGGATCGAGGAGCAGCCGCGCAGCACCGAGGTGCGCCTCATTACGTACCTGGCGGCCGCGGAAGATGTCAGCCGCGCGCGCCGGCGAATCCGCGAGCGCATCGCCGCTCTGCGTGAGGCGGGCCTGGAGGTCGGGGCTGCGACCATCACCGTGCGCTCGGTGCCCTCGCGCACGTGGGAGCAAGCGCTGGCAGCGGGCATGGAGGTGGTGCGGGTGCCGCCCCGCATCGCCGTGAAGCCCGCCTGGAAACGGTACGTCGCTCAGCCGGGGGAAGTGGTGGTCGAGCTCGACTCGGGCATGGCGTTCGGCACCGGCGAGCACACCACGACCAGGGGCTGCCTCGGCGCGCTCGGGCGTTGCATCTTCGGT
>DATLAK010000079.1 GCA_035527535.1 Armatimonadota bacterium | reverse complement strand
TGCCGCTGTTTTTCAAGCTCAAGGCCGATTCAGACCTGGTGACACCCATTTTCGGCGTGCCGCGGGGGGTGCTGTTCTTCGTCGCCAATCTGTCCGACCAGCACCTGGTGGTGAATATCCCCCAGGCCGGGGTGGGGGTCACCGACCTCGCCGCCGCTCCCACCAGCGAGATGGTGCACTAGCGGGCGCGGGTCCTGGGTGGTCCTCATTCGGGCGCGCACGTCCGCTCGACCCCGGCTTCGCGCGTTCCCTGCATTACCCAAGGCGCGGGAGGAATGACGCCCGCGCCGCAGAAGCCTTGCCTCAGCCACGGTCCCATGATTGTTGGCGGGATACTCCTATCGGACAAGGCGGCAATGACATGCGGAAACTCGCTGTGACCATGGTCGTGGCGCTGGCAGCCGCCGCTGCGCACGCGGAATTGCTCCTCGATCCCGCGTCCATCCCGGGCGTCGGCGCCTTTCAGCAGGTGAGGGCGGTGGTCGCCGCCGACGCCGCGGTGATGGCGTGGCGGTCCGGGGCGCCCTCCGACGTAGGGCAGATTCTCGCCGCCTACTCCACCGATGGGGAGCATTGGGGCAGCCCGGTGCAGGTGAGCGGCGCTTACCCCGAATGGGTGGTGTCGGACGACGGCGCTTCGGAGTTCACGCTGGCGCGGGCGTCAAGCGGAACGTACTGGCTCGCCTGGAGCGCGACCACCGGTTGGCTGGCCGAAGTCTCGCCTGGTCGCGGAAGCGCGGACGCGGGCCTGAGCTACGTCGCGCGCAGCCCCGACATCTGGATCTCCATGTCTGAAGACGGCCGCGCCTGGAGCCCCCCCGGAGCCGTCGCCCTGGCCCCCACGCCCGATCGCGCCCCCGGCATTATCGAGATGCTCGACGGCCGCATGGGCGTCATCTGGGTGTCCGAGCGTGAGGGCGGCCGCGCCTTGTCCCTCACCCTGGCGGTGCCGGAACACCAAACGGTGCAGGCGAGTCCCGGCATCAGTGGCGATCTCCAGTACGACCTGCTCCACGCCGGCCCGCTGTTTGTCGCCGACCGCAGGGGGCGGCTGACGCTGGCGTGGGTCTCCGACCGCGACGGCGAACCCCAGGTCTGGGCCGCTTGGTCGGCGGACGGACAACGCTGGTCGCAGTCGGTGCGGGTAAGCAGCCAGCCCGGCGCCAAGGGCTTTGTGACTGTCGAGGAGGTCGCCGGCGGCTACGACCTTTACTGGAGCGCGCTGGCAGGCGAAGACGAGCAGCGGTGGGTCTCGCATTCCGCCGACTTTGCGGCCTGGAGTGAGCCTCAGCTTGCTCCGCTGGGGAAGTGATGGCGCCCGCCGCCGCGGAGCGAGACGAGCTGCGAGTCGCCATCGCCGCCGCCGGCACCGGCGGACACGTCTATCCCGCCATCGCCATCGCCCGCGCCGTGATCGCTCGCAATCCCCGCGCCCGCATTCTCTTCATCGGCACCCGCGAGCGCATCGAGTCGCGCATCGTGCCCGCCGCCGGCTTCGACCTCGCCACCATCTCCGTGCGCGGCCTGCGCGGCCGCCAGCCGCTGCTGCGCCGCCTGCGCAGCGCGGCGGATCTGCTCTCCGGGCGCAGCCTGCGCCAGAGCCTGCGCCTCCTGCGCCAGCATCGCCCGCACGTTGTGGTCGGCTTGGGCGGCTATGTCAGCGGCCCGGTCATCGTCGCTGCGCGCCTGCTGCGCATCCCGCGCATGACCGTCGAGCAGAACCAGCGCCCCGGCTTCACCAGCCGCGCCACCGCCCGCATGTCGCGAGTGCTGTGCGTTGTATCCCCGCAGTCCGCCGAATACTGCCGCGAGCTGTTCGGCCCCAAACTGCGCATCGAGGTCACCGGCAACCCGGTGCGCCGCGAGATCATCGAGGCTCGGCGCGAGGAGGCGCTTGCCGCCCTCGGCTTGGCCGCCGATCGCCTTACCATCGTCGTCGTCGGCGGCAGCATCGGCTCCCGCAACCTCAATCTCGCCTTCTCCGGCGCCCTCGAGCGCCTGGCGCGCCACGACGCCATCGCCCGGCGCATCCAGGTCCTGCACCTGACCGGCAGCGCCAACTCCGTCCATCCGGATGCAAACGCCTTGGCCGCGGCCGGGCTTCCCTACCAGGCGCGGGAGTATCTCGACGACATCCAGCTTGCCCTTGCCGCCGCCGATGTCATCGTCACCCGCGGTGGGGGCTCCGCGCTGGCGGAGATTACAGTGCGCGGGGTGCCCGCCATCGTCATTCCCTGGGCGGGGGCGGCGAGCAGCGAGCAGGAGCAGAACGCGCGCCTCTTGGCCGAGGCCGGCGCCGCGATCATCATTCGCGATGCCGAGCTCAACGCCGGGGTGCTGGCGAAGATGCTGCGCGAGGTGATCGAGGACGACGAGCGCCGCGAGGCCATGGCCCGCCGCAGCAAGGCGCTGGGGCGCCCCGACGCCGCCGACAAGGTCGCGGCGATCATCGAGGAGCTGGCGGGGCGGCAGTAAGCGTGTGGTGCGCCCGGCGAGCCTATTCGGAGGTCTCCCCCAACCGGCGGGCGCCCTTGAGGCGCTTGGAGTAGTAGGGGTCGTAGATGCTGGTGGTGACGACGCGGCCCGCGCCGCTCGAGGCGTGGATGAACTTATCCTCGCCGACGTACATCCCAACGTGGGAAATGCCGCGGCGGCTGGTCTTGAAGAACAGCAGGTCGCCGGGCCGCAGATCCGCAAAACGCACCGTTTCGCCCAGCTTGAAAAGCTGGGCGGCGTTGTGGGGCGCGCGGACGCCGTTCGCGCGCAGCACGCGGGCGATGAGCCCCGAGCAGTCCATGCCGCGGCTGCTCATGCCCGCCCACCGATAGCGCACCCCCCGGTAGCGGCGTGCCGTATCCACCAGGTCGCCGCCGGATGCCGCTGTGCGAGGTGGCGGCGGTTCGCTGCGAAGCACGGGCTGCAGGGATTCGTACGACTGTGTCAACGCGTCGTTGATGAGGGGGGCGGAGGCGATCACGGCGCTGGGCGTGGGGAGGGCGCAAAGGGCCACCGCGGCCGCGCTGCTGAGAACACACTGCGCGACGTCCGCGGGTTCAGCGGCTGGAGCCGGTGATGGTCTGCTTGCGGCCGGCGGTGGGATGCAGGCGAAGGTGAGCCCTGCGACGACCAAGACCGCGGTCACTGCTGCGATGCGCTGCAATATCCCTGTCACCTCTCATGCGGGCGCGTCGGTCGCGCCCTGCCGAGATGCCCGTATGCTAGCACAATGCCGACGTGCTGTAAACCCCTCGGCGTGCGGTTTCTCACAAGATATTGGACTTCCGGCCGGCCTGATGGGCTATATCTAGTGGGCGCTCTGCCTTTGCCGGCTAGGGCCCGCCCGCCACCGCCGCGCCGATGGCGAACCCGATGTATGGCACTAGCCCCAGCGCAACCAGCACCGCGACCAGCGCGTCCACTGCCGCTCGCAGCCCTCGGCCTACAACCGGCCGGTCGGCGCTGGCGCGGCCGAGGACCATCGGCAAGACGATGCTCGCGTAGGCCCACAGGCTCACCACGCCCAGAGCCGCCGCACCGATAGTGACGACGAACAGGGCGAGAGGGTTCCGCAGCCCCGCATGGATAATCGCCACCTTTGCCGGCAGCCCCGCCAGCGGCGGCAGGCCGACCAGCGACATGCATGACAACGCCAGGCAGAACACGCACCACACCTGTGGCGTGGACTCCGGCGCCGGCGGCTCACCGGTATGCGCGCCGATGGCGCGCGTGGCGACCCACATCAGCCCCACTCCGGCTGCGCCAGCGATGACCTGAAACATCGCGGCGCTGTATCCGCCGCTCTGCTTGGCCAGCAGGCCCGCCGCTACGCCCACTCCCGCGTACCCGGCCTGCAGGACGGCCGAGTAAACCACGACCGATCGCAGCCGGGTGGAGAAGAGCCCGGCCGCGCCCACGGCCATGGCGGCCGCGGCGCCGGCGAGCGCCATGTATCCACCTGCTTGCGCCGCGACAGAGGACATGCCTCAGCCTCCCGTCAGGCTCTGTGTGATCTTCAGCACGTAGGGCATCCACAGGCCAGGCGCCATCCCCAGGGCTGCGGATAAGAGCACGACCCCGAACACCCACCACCCGCGCCATCGCGGTTCCCGCCCGGGGGAACCTCCATCGCGCGCGAAGCCAATCGTCGCCGCCCGCACGCCGTAGGCCGCGAACAAGATCGGCGCGATGAGCGCCAGCGCGCTCAGACCCACCCCCTCGTGCCGCGCCGCGGCGACGACTGCGCGCTGCGCCCAGAATCCAGCGAGCGGGGGCGCGCCCGCCAGCGTCCAGACCCCCGCGAGCAGCGCGGTGCCCTGCGCCGGAGCAGATCTGAACCTGCCGCGCAAGTCGCGCCAGGTGGCTGCGCCTAAGCCTCCCGCGCCGCCGGCGCCGAGCAGGGACGCCCCCAGAGCCAGCGGGAGCAGCAGTGCGATCGCCCCGGTGAGACCAGCGCTCGCCCCGCGCATCCCCACGCCGAGGGCGAACGCGACCTGGCCGGCCGCCGCGGCCAACAAGAAGCTTACGCCCGTGGCCGGGTCATCGGCCAACAGCGCCCGCATCCCCGCGTAGACCACGGTGATCAGCCCCAACAACGCCGGCAGCCACGCCAGTGCCGCCGCGGCGTATGACGGGAGTATGTAGGACACGAGCCTGATCGCTCCGTACCCCGCCGTCACCAGACCGACTCCCGGCAGGGCCACCCCCCAGATGCCGCTCCCCGCGTGCGTCAGATCCCGCAGCCAGGAGTGCGCCGGCGCCAACCCCAGCTTGAACGCGAGACCGACCAGCAACAGCAGCCCCACCCATTTCACCCAGGATAGGCGCTGCATGAGCAAACCGGGGCCGGCGCTGTAGATATGCGTGTCAAGCGTCATCCCGGCGACCAGCAGCACCGCCACCAGGACGCACAGCCCGCCCGCGTGGCTCCAGGCCAGGAACCGCTTGCCGGGGGCGAACGGCGGCGCGAGCGCCACCCACAGCGCGAGCGCGGACAGCTCCCAGAAGATGTACAGCACCACCAGGTCCGCCGCGAGCACCACGCCCGTAAACGCGCCCAGCGCCCCCGCGAAACCGGCCCAGCGCAAGTGGTCGCGCGCGCCGGTCGCGCTCGCCCATACCGCCGTCGGAAGCAGCGCCGCCAGAATCGCCAGCAGGGCATAGAACCCCAGAGCGTCAAGCCGCAGCCGCAACTGGAAGAAAGCAGGGGTCCACAGATAGTCGGCGTAGACGTAGCCTTCGCGGGCGATTGCGGCGCCCATGGCGCCCGCAACGCCCAGCGAGAGCAGGACCGTGGCGACGGCGGTAGCGCCCGGCGCGCCCAGCGCGAGGGAGCGCTCCTGCGCGGGGAGCAGGCGCAGGATGCGCGGGAAGGCGGCGATGACCACAGCCGCCACGAACGGGAAGAAGAGCAGCCAGTTGAGAAGCACGGCGCTGGATGCGTTCACGGTAACCTTCCACGTCGCAGGGCGGTCATGGCAGGCGCTGCGACCTGCTCCAGCCGCGGTGCGCCCTCCGTCGGCGACCTTGGACGCTGCATCCTCCCCGGTCAGCGGAGAGGAAGATTGCCGTTGGCGGTCTCGAGGCTGGCTTCGAGATGGTCGAGGGTGCGCTCCGCGCTGTCAACCGCGGCGATACGCAGCAGGTGATCGCCGTCGGGCTCCAGGCGGGTGTCCCACACGTAGGTGAAGTGAGACATGTTGGACGCCGCCTTGGCCCTGCCGTCAACCGACAGGCGGATGAAGGCGGGCGGCCCTTCGTACTCGACGGTGAGCTTCAGTGCGCCCGACAGGGGCGGCTTCGTCGGCACGTACACGGTGAGCGCCGGCTCGGGCGTCGGGGCCAGCACCGGTTCCGGCTCCGCCATCACCGGTTCCCGCAGGCTAGCGACAGGCGCCGACGCAAGTTGCGCGGGCGCCGCGGACAGGTGCGGCGGGGGCGCGGCGGGTTCGCCGCCCGCCGCCGAGTTCACGGCCCAGTCCAGCGGCGGGAGGTAGTTGCCCACCGCGACCTGCTCCGGCACCGCGCCCGTCGTCGCCGCGTGCTGCAGCATGGTTGCCAGCGCCCCCATGTACTGCGCCGGGCTCAGGCGCAGTCCCTGCACCCATACGCCGCTGGGCACACTGCCCGTGGCCTCGGCGACATCGGCGGTGACGCGCGCCTGGGCCAGCAGGTCCGCCGCTGGAATCACGACCTCACGCGCCAGTGCGACGGGCGCCGACGACGTTTCCAGCGGGCCCGCCATCCGCGGCGGACACGGGGCATGGTCCGGCGTCACCCCCTGCTCGTGGCCGTTGCCCAGGAAGCGGGCAAGCAGGACGAACAATTGCGCCGCCGACAGCGCCCGGGCACTGCCATCCTTGAGGGTGACGACGTCGCCCGCGGGAATGCGCTGCGTGGCGGCCACCGACTGCGCCACCGCATCGGCCACGCGCAGCACCTCGGCGGCCTCGACCGCGGCGCCCTGCTGCACCGCCGCGGCCCGGGGCGCCGCCGGCGCCGGCTGCGGGGGCGCGGCGGCAGGCGCCGCGACGGCTGCGCGCACCGCCAATGCCGTGACCGCAGCCGCCGTCAGCGCCGGCCATCGGCGCCTCCTCGCACTCCAGTGAGATAATGCCTTCATGTGTCGCCCTCCTGCGTCGCGACCTCGTCCGCGCAGATGCGCGGGAGTCGCTTCCCCAAGCGCGCTACGACCTCGTGCACCACCGTCCCCTGGGCGGCGGCCAGATCATTGGCGGTGATTCGCTCCCGGGCCTGTTCCCCGATAAGCACCACCTCGTCACCCACCTGCGCGTCGGCATCGCCGATATCCACCAGCGTCTGATCCATGCACACCGCGCCCACCACCGGGCAGCGCCGCCCGCCGACCAGCACCGTGCCGACGTTGGTCAGGGCGCGCGGGAATCCGTCCGCGTATCCCACCGGCAAGCATGCGATACGGCTCGGACGCGGGGTAACGTAGAGCCCGCCATAGCTGAGCGGCTGCCCCGCCGGCACCCGCCTGACGCAGGCGATGCGGGTCTTCCACGCCAGCGCCGGTACCAGGTCAAGCTCGGTCAGCGGCCGCCGCAGCGGATTGAGCCCGTAGATCAACAGCCCCGCCCGCACCAGGTCGAAATGCATCTCCGGGAAGCGCACGACCGCGGCGCTATTGGCGAGGTGGCGCAGCGGCGGCTCGATGCCCTGGGCCGCGAGTTCGGCCAGGGTCTGCTGGAAACGCCGGGCCTGCGCCCGCGCGCAGGTTGGGTCATCATCATCGGCGGTGGCGAGATGGGAGCACATGCCCTCGACGCGCAGACCGGGCAGATCGTTCGCCAGGCGCGCAAAGGCCGCCGCCTGATGCGGAAGCACGCCGAGCCGCCCCATGCCGGTGTCCACCTTGATGTGCACGCCCACCTCGGCGCCCGCCCCGACCGCCGCCGCCGACAACGCGCGCGCCATCTCCCCCGTCGCCAGCGTCTGCGTCAGCCCTTGTTCCACCACTTGCGCCGCCTGGTCGGGCAGGCCGCACCCCAGCACCAGCACCGGCGCTGCGATCCCCTGCGCTCGAAGCTGGGCCCCCTCCTCGACGCTTGCCACACCCAGCCACGATGCGCCTCCCTCCAGCGCCGCCCGTGCCGCCGCCAGGGCGCCGTGGCCGTAGCCGTCGGCCTTGACCACCGCCATCACCTGCACGCCGGCGCCGACGAGGCGGCACACGGCCGCGGCATTGCGGCGCATCGCCGCGGTGTCAACCTCGACCCACGCGTTCCAAGTGCTCTTCACGGCGGGCGCAACCGGCACGACAGCATCACCCTCGACCACGCCCCGCCGGGCTCCGCCGGAGCCGGCAGGGGCAGGCGCTTCATCGCCTTTGCTGTTCGACGCGCGGCGCGCGCGCTCCTGCGCGTGCTGCGCATACCGAGAGGATTAGGGCCGCTCCTCTGGAATCTTCATTCCATCGGTGCGGTAAGGGGGCCTGTGTTCCCTCGTCGCTCTTTCCATCGTCTGCAGGAGCCTGAGGATGCGTATTCTCGTGATTGCGGCGCTGCTGGTGGCGGGCGCCTTGCTGATGTTGATGACGGCGGGCTGCGGCGGGGGCTCCGGCTCCGCCGTTGGCTCGATCGAAGGCTATGTGTTCGGGCAGACCCTGCCCGCCGCCGCGCAGACGCCGATGCTGGCGCTCGGCCGGGGGCCGACGCCGCCGCCCGGCTACGAGCCGGCGCCGGGGGCGCTGGTCATGGTCACCGGCGGCGCGACTGTCGCCACCACCGACGCCGCGGGCTATTTCCGCCTGGACCGGGTAGCCATCGGGGCGCAAACGCTGACCATCAGCAAGTCGGGCTTCCTGACGGCGGTGGCGCAAGTGACGGTGGTCGCCGGGCAGGTGGCCACGGTGCCGAACACGCTGCTGCAGCCCTCCGAGCGCAAATGGACGATCCTGGTATTCCTCAACGCCGACAACGACCTCGAGGAGTTCGGGGTGCAGGATGTCAACGAGATGGAGATGGTCGGCTCCTCGCCCGAGGTGGACATCATTGTGCAGATGGACCGCATCGCCGGCTACGACACCAGCAACGGCGATTGGACCGGGTGCCGGCGTCTGCGCGTCGTCAAGGATAGCGATACCGCGACCATCAGCTCGCCGGTGCTGCAAGACCTGGGCGAGGTGGACATGGGCGACTGGCGGATGCTGCGCGATTTCGTGCAGTGGGGCGTCGCCGCCTACCCCGCCGAGCACTATATGGTCGTCCTCTGGGACCACGGAGCGGGATGGCGCAGCGCGCGCACCGCCGAGGCGAGAAACCCCGCCACCCGCGGCGTCTCCTACGACTGGACCGTCAGCAGCCACATCAGCATCACCGACCTGCCACAGGCGCTCGACGTGCAGCCCCGGCTCGACATCATCTGCTTTGACGCCTCCCTCATGCAGATGGTCGAGGTCGCCTACCAGCTGCGTCATTTCGGTCGGCTCATGGTCGGCTCCGAGGAAAGCCCACCGGGGCCTGGCTATGCCTACCAGACGTTCCTGGCCAGCCTGGTGGCAACGCCCACCATGACGCCCGAGCAATTCGCCGAGCGGATCGTGACGCAGACGCTCGACTACTACGCTTCCATCGGCTACACCAGCGGCCTTACGCAGTCGGCGGTCGCGCTGGCGAAGATGGACGGCGTGGCCCTGGCAGTGGATGGTTTCGGGCGCGCCCTGGCGACGGCGATGCCCGCCTACTCCACGCAGATAACCTCCGCCCGCACCCAGGCCCAGCGCTACGCCTACCCCGACAACAAGGACCTCTACGACTTCGCCCAACTCATCAGCGGCCTCGTCGCGCGCGACAACGTCGTCACCGCCGCCCAGACGGTGATGCAAACGGTGCAGGACGTGGTCATCGCCGAGGCGCACAACAACGCCCGCCGCAACTCCCACGGCCTGGCGATATTCGTCCCCGGCAAGAACGACTACAACGACTTCTATCGCCCCAGCTACCAGCAGCTCGAGTTCGCGGCGAATACGTACTGGGACAACTGGCTGAGCGTCAGTCCGCCGTAGGCCGATGGCGGTGAACCAGCGCCGCGCGCAATCCGGAGGTGGACGACACGGCCTCGCCGCGGGCCGTGACGACCGAGCGCCATGAATCGTCCACGGGACTTCCAGCTCCTTATAAAGCCCGTTTCCGCCGACTGCAATCTGGCGTGTCGCTATTGCTTCTACCGCCGCGTGGGGGCGATGTACCCTGCCACTCCCGGGCACCGCATGGCGCGCGACGTGCTCGAACACATGATCCGCACGTATCTGGCCCCGACGCGTCGGGGCATCGCCACCTTTAGCTGGCAAGGGGGAGAGCCGCTGCTGGCGGGGCTCGATTTCTTCGTTGACGCGTTCGGCCTCATGGCGCGTCACGGCCGTGGGGGCCAGCCGGTCGCCAACGCCGTGCAGACCAATGGCGTGCTCCTGGACCGCGAATGGGCGCGGCTGTTTCGGGCCTACAGCGTGCTCGTCGGCGTTAGCCTCGACGGCCCGCGCCATATCCACGATCACTATCGCACCGGGGCCGCCGGCGGCAGCTTCGACGCCGTGATGGCGGGGATTGGCCACCTGCGCGACGTCGGCGTGGAGTTCAACCTGCTGACGTTGGTGACCGCGGCCAGCGCGCCGCACGGGGCCGAGATCTACCGCTTCCTGCGCGACCGGGGCTTCACCCATCTGCAGTTGATCCCGTGCGTCGAGGCCGGCGGGGGCGGCGGCCGGGCCGCGGAATACGCGGTGTCCCCGGCCGGCTACGGCGACTTCCTGTGCGCGGTCTTCGACGCCTGGCGCGAGGACGGCGCGGGAAAGGTGTCGGTGCGGCTATTCGACGCCATCATGGAGCGGGAGCTCCGCGGGCGCGGCAGCCTGTGCGAGCTCGATGGCCCGTGCAGCGGCTACCTGGTGGTCGAGCACAACGGGGACGTCTATCCGTGCGACTTCTTCGTGCGGCCCGAGTGGCGGCTCGGCAACCTCATGCAGGATGACTTCGACGCCCTGTTTGCGACCGCGCGCTGGCGCGACTTCTGCGCGCAGCGGGCTGCCAACGCCGCCGCGTGCGCCGGGTGTGAATGGCTCGACCTGTGTCGCGGCGGGTGCTGCAAGGACCGGCTGCCGGCGGCCGGAGGTGACACGCGGCCGATGGAGCGGCGGTCTTACCTGTGCGAGAGCTATCGCCGCTTCTTCGACCACGCCGCCGCTGAGCTGTGCCGCCTGGCGCGGGAACTGGCGGCGTCACCATCGTGCGGAGAGCGCTGAACTCCTGTTTGGCGGGTTGTGCGGGCCCTGCAAAGCTGCTACAATACCTGGCGCCGCCGGGCGCGAGGGGACAGTTCCCCGTCGCCCAGGGCAGCGCCCAGGCCCGGGGCGGGAAGGAACTTTCCCCTCCTGGTGGCGTCCATCATGAGACCAGCTTTCGCAGCCAGCGTCGCAGCCCTGCTCGCAGCACTCGTTGCCGTACCCGCGGCGGCGGACCGCTTCGTCGCCGGCGGGGAGCCGATGCCGAGCCCGGCGCCCTTCCAGGTGTTGGCCGACAAGGAAGAGGTGTGCGCTCCCGCGGTGGCGGCGCTGCGACGCCTCGGGGTGCAGATTACCGCCGCCGACGGCCGCATTGACATGCGGGCCCCCAACGGGGCCTCGCTCATCGTTCGCACCGGCAGCGACCAGGCCCTGGTGAACGGCGTCGAGCGCGCCCTGCCGGCGGCGGTGTCGCGCCAGGGCGAGCATCTGTTCCTGCCCCTGCGCACCGTCGCCTGGCATCTCGGCATCGCTTACCGCTGGGATCAGCAGTCGCGCACCATCTTCCTGCATCCGCGGGTCACCGACATCACCTTCGCGCGCCTGCCCGACAAGGTGCGCGTCACCATCGGCGGCAGCGCCCAGCTCTCCTATTCCGCCGGCACCCTCAAGCAGCCGCCGCGCATCTACGTGGACGTCGCCAACGCCGACCTGTTCGCCGCCGAACAGCAGATCCTCGTCAACGAGGCGGATCTCGTGTCGGTGCGCGCCAGCCAGAATTCGCTCAACCCGGACTCGGTGCGCGTGGTGCTCGATCTCAAACAGGAGGTCCCAGCCTACCACCACAGCACGACCGATGGGGGGCGCACGATCGTGATTGACCTCCCCGCCCCCAAGCTGGAGCCGGAGACTGCGCAGGGAACCGTGACCGTGGACTCGATTCGCCTGGTGCGGCGCTCGGATACGGTCTGCGCCTTGGTGGTCAACGCCAGTGGCGCGCCGGTGGCGAGCCTGAGCGACCGCCGCGGCACGCCCCAGACCGTGGTCGAGCTCTCGAACGCGCGGCTGACGGAGGAGAGGGTCGAGGGCGAGCACCCGCTGGTCGAGTCCGCCACCGCCGAGCAGACGGGGGAGAATGAGGCGCGCATCGTCCTCAACTTGCGCAGCCCGCAGCCGGCGGCGCTGGCGCGCGGGCCCCGGGGCCTGTGCGTCCTGTTGGGGCAGGTGCCGCCGGGCGACGTGACGGTCGTGCTCGACCCGGGCCACGGGGGGGGCCAGCCGGGTGCGCCCGGGCGAAGCGGGCTGGAGGAGAAGACGGTGAATCTGGCGGTCGCCCTGCGCGCCGAAAAGCTGCTGCGCGCGCAAGGAGCGCGGGTCCTCCTCACCCGCCGCGAGGACTGCAGCCTCATCCCCTTGCCCGTCCCCGCCCCGCGCGACCAACTGAGGCGCGAGCTCACCATGCGCGCCGGCGTCGCCAACAAGCAGGGCGCCGACGTCTTCATCTCCATCCACTGCAACGCCGGGTCGGCGAGCGCCCGCGGCACCGAGACCTACTACTCCACTCCCCGCAGCCTCGGCCTCGCCAAGGTCTTGCAGCAGGAGCTGCTGAAAGGGCTCGGGCGCAAGGACGGCGGCGTGCGGCGCCGCAAGGACTTCGTCGTCACCAGCAGGTCGCTCATGCCCGCCGCACTGGTGGAGCTGGCTTTCCTCAGTTCCGCCGAAGAGGAGGCCCTGCTGGGCAGCCCGGAGTTCCAGCAGCGGGCGGCCCAAGCGATCACCGATGGCGTGCGGCGCTTTGCGGAGGAGGGCGGCTTGCTCGCCTACTATGCGGAGCTGGAATCGGTCAAATGGGTGCAGACCGGGGCCGCGGCCGCGCGGTCCCAGCCGACGCCGGCTGCGGCCGACTCGCCCGGGAGCGGCGCCTCCGCCGGAGATTCGAGATGATCGGCGTGTTCGACTCCGGCATCGGCGGGCTCACCGTCGTGCGCCGCCTGTTCGAGGTGCTGCCCGACTACCGGGTGACGTATTTCGGCGATACCGCGCGGTTGCCCTATGGCGGCAAGTCGGCGGAGACGGTGACGCGCTACGCGCTGGAGGATGCGCGGTTCCTGCTGCGCGAGGGCGCGCGGCTGATAGTCGTAGCCTGCAACAGCGCCTCCGCAGTCGCGCTCGAGGCCTTGCGCGAGCGGTTGGAGGTGCCGGTCATCGGCGTTATTGACCCGGCAGTGCGCGCGGCGGTGGCGGCGACCCAGAGCGGGCGCATCGGCGTCATCGGCACCCGCGCCACGGTCGGCAGCGGCATCTACGAGCGCCTGATCACGGAGATGCGTCACGACGCCGTGGTCATCACCGAGGCCGCCCCGCTGCTGGTGCACCTGGTGGAAGAGGGATGGCTCGATCAGCCTGAGACGCCTTCCATCATTCGCACCTACCTCACCCCGCTGCTCGAGCGCCGGGTGGACACCATCATCCTCGCTTGCACCCATTATCCCATCTTGCACGACATGATCGCGCGCATGGTGGGGAAGGACATAACTCTGGTGGACCCCGCGCTGGAGACCGCCGCCGACGTGCAGGCGCTCCTCGCCCGTGATGAGGCCCTGCGCGCGTCGCTCGAACGTTCCTGCGATCACCTCTTCTACGTTTCCGACCTCACGCCGCACTTCGCCGAGGTCAGCGCGCGCTTCCTGGGCTGCAGCATCACCGGCCACCTGCACAAGATTGACCTGGCGTAGGAAACAAGCTAACCGCGGAGAACACAGAGCATGCAGAGGGGGACGCCGAGAGAATGACTTACCGTTTGCAGTAGTCTCCGCGTTCTCGGCGCTCTCCGCGGTGAGAAAGGACTTCCCAATGCCACGAGCCGACGGCCGCGCCAACGATCAACTGCGCCCGGTCAACATCACCCGCAACTTCCTCAAGTACGCCGAGGGGTCGTGCCTGGTGGAGATGGGCGACACCCACGTCATCTGCGCGGCGAGCGTGGAGGAGACGGTGCCGCCTTTTCTCAAGGGCAGCGGCAGCGGCTGGGTCACCAGCGAGTACGGGATGCTGCCCCGCTCGACCGCCGAGCGCACCCGCCGCGAGGCCGCGCGCGGCGGCCAGGGCGGGCGCACCTTCGAGATCCAGCGCCTCATCGGGCGCTCTCTGCGCGCCGTCACCGAGCTGCGCTCGCTGGGCGAGCGCAGCATCATCGTGGACTGCGACGTCATCCAGGCCGACGGCGGCACCCGCACCGCCTCCATCACCGGCGGCTACGTCGCCCTGGTGGACGCCCTACGCGGCCTGCAGCAGCGCGGGGTGTTCAAGGCGTTGCCGCTCATTGACGCCGTCGCCGCCGTCAGCGTCGGCATCGTCCAGGGCGAGATGCTGCTCGACCTCGGCTACCAGGAGGATTCGACCGCATCGGTGGACATGAACGTCGTTATGACCGGCGCCATGCGCCTGGTCGAGGTGCAGGGCACCGCGGAGGGCACGCCTTTCAGCCGCGAGCAGATGAACCACCTGCTCGACCTTGCCCAGGCCGGCATCAAGCAACTGCTCGCCGCGCAGAAGGCGGCGCTGGGATAAGGGCCGTGCAATGTCATTCCGAGCGCCAGCGACGAATCCCCTACCTCCTCCTACCGGCCCCATCATCCTCGCCACCCGCAACGCGCATAAGCTGCGCGAGGTGCGGGAAATCCTGCGCGGGGCGGGTTATGAAGGCGATGTGCGCGGGCTGGATGAATACCCCGACGCGCCCGAGGCGGCGGAAACCGGCGCCACCTTCGCCGACAATGCCGCCGCCAAGGCGGTCGCGGTGGCGCGCCACACCGGGCTGCTCACCGTCGCCGACGACTCCGGCCTGGAGGTGGATGCGCTCGGCGGACAGCCGGGGGTGCGGTCGAACCGCTTCGCCGGGCCGAACGCCGACGACGGCGCGCGCATCGCCAAGCTGCTGGGGATGATGCGTGACGCAGCGGGGACACCCACCGGAGACAGTGTCTCCGTAAAGCGCACGGCGCGGTTTCGCTGTGCGGCAGCGATCGCGACGCCGGCGGGGGAAGTGACGGTCGTCGAGGGCACGGTCGAGGGTAGGATCGCCGACGCCCCACGCGGCAAGGGCGGTTTCGGGTACGACCCGGTGTTTATTCCGCGCGGATACCGCCGCACCATGGCCCAGTTAAGCCCCGCCGAGAAGAACCGCATCAGCCACCGCGGCCGGGCCTTCCGCGCCGCGGCAACTCTGCTCGCGCGGATCTCGATGTAGGGGCAAGGCATGCCTTGCCCCTACGCCGCGTACCACCGGCTGGGGCGCGGCCACGGCTCGCCCAACGCTGTGATACTCGATCCCCCGCTCGCGCCGTATCCTCCGGCGCAAGCAGGTTGCAGCCGTCCATAACCAACGGGCGCGCCATCACCGCGGGGTAGGCGGCGCAGCTGCACACGTCATGCGTGAGTCCCTTGCCGGAGTAGAACGCGCGTCCCTCCAGCCAGTGCCGGCAGTGCGCAGCGGCGTGGCGGTTGCCGGTGACGCCCGCGGCGTCCACATAGATGCGGTCGCGGAAGGCGGTGTTCTCGACCGCAATCACGCGCAGGCCGCGCCGACGGGCAAGCAGCGCGGCGATGCGTTCGGCGTAGAAAGTGCCGCCCCAGATGACGATCGCTTGTGGCTGCCAGTGGTCGAGGATGCGCTCGTCGGCGACGCAGGGGATGAACTCGTGTCCCGCCGCCGCCAGTTCCGGGCAGTCGAGCCACGACACGAGCTGCTTCTGGAGGTGCCACTGGTTGCAGAGGAAAAGGATGCGCATATCACTCCCCACGAGCCGTCATGCTGAGCGCAGCGACGCCTCCCCCATCGGTTGCCTGGCGGTGACCGGGGAGAGCCCGATCGCCTCGCGCATTCAGGACGACACTCAGACGGTGCTGACGTTCTCACTAGGTTCTTCGGAAGCAACGGGGAATAGCTCTAGCGTGGCACGGGCGCCCCGCCGCACTGCCGGCAGGCAAGCCCGCCAGCGGCGGGTAAACCTCGGCGGTGAGATGGCAGGCGGGGACGCCTGCTCCACCATGACGGACCATGTTCTTCTTTCTGCCCTATGCGACCGACCGCCCCCGGCGGCGAACACCGTGGATGACCTACGCGCTGTTCACCGCCAACTGCCTCATCTACTTGCTGTACGAGTTGCCATACTGGTCGCAGGGGGGCCAAGGCGTCGGCCCCTTCGGCTTCGTGCCGGCGCAGCCCGAGCTGGGCGCGCTGGTGCGATCCATGTTCTCCCACGGCGGGCCCGCCCATCTGGCGGGCAACATGCTCTTCCTGTGGCTGTTCGGCTCGGTGGTGGAGGACGTGCTGGGTCCGCTGCTGTTGCTCGCGTTCTACTTCGGCGGGCAGATGGGCGCGACGCTGCTTGACGTGAGCATGGCCAAGGCCTTCGCGCCGGCGTCGCTGGAGATTCCGCGCGTCGGCGCGTCCGGGGCCATCGCCGCCGTCCTGGGACTGTCGCTGGTGTGCTTCTCGCGGGTGCGAGTGCGCGTGTTCTACGTCGTCGGTCTCTTCATCTTCTTCTGGCGCGTGGGCGTGGCGCGCGTCCAGGCTTGGTTCTTCCTCGGCGTATGGCTGGGGATGCAGGTGCTGGGGGGAGTGTCCTCGACCGTGCAGGGCGCCATGACCGGCGAGGCCGTCGGCGGCGTCGCCTACTGGGCGCACATCGGCGGGTTCGGCATGGGCATGGCCTTGGCGCTGGTGCTGGGGTTGCCCGGCAGGATCCGCCGCCGCGATCTGCTGTCGGGGGCCAGCTATAGCGAAGACGAGGGGTACCGGCGCTATGCGGACCTGAGCGAGGCGGTGCGCCGCGCGCCGGAGGACGCGGAGGCCTGGCTCGAGCTGGCGCGCAGCAAGGAGCGCTTCAACCTCGGTGACGACGCCGCCGAGGCTTACACCCGCGCCGCCGCCCTGTTCCTGGAGCATCGCGAGCCCGAGCGCGCTGGTCGCGCGTACCAGGCGCTGCTGCGCTACGATTCCACGTTTACCTTTCCCGCCGCGGCGCAGTTCGACATCGCGGTCGGCCTTGCCCGCGCCGGCGAACACCGCGCCGCCCTGACCGCGCTCAACAACCTGCTGCGCGCCCACCCCACCAGCCCCGAGGCGGAGGTGGCGCTCATGCGCGCCGGCGAGCTGGCGGAGAAGACGGGCGAGCCGGGCCTGGCGGCCGGCTATTTCGAGTCGCTGCTGAGCCGCTACCCTCACAGCACCTGGCGCGACTACGCGCGGCAGAAGCTCGCCACCTTGCGGCGGTGATTGAGCGCCGCTGCAGCGCGGCCCCGGGCGCCAACAGCATCCTGCGAGAACGGCGAAAGGAATCCCAAGCGCGGCCGCCTGGGTGTGACCGTTTTTGGTTGGGGTGGCCGGTTGTGTGCCCGAATGTAGCACCCCGACCGGTCGGGGTGAAGGAGGCGCACGCCGTGCGCCCCTACAGGTTCTCGCGACCGATCCCAACTTTCCGCGGTCACCCGGCCGCCTCAGGCTCTTGACAAACACGCGCGGGGGGGGCCAGAATCTGTTCGCTTGAGTTCCGACCGGGGTTTGGCTCTACGATTTCGAGCATTCACGCGATTATTGAATCTCGCGTAATAGGTTTGATTTCTTGGTGCAGCTATGATATGCTGTAGGCATGAAAGCGCACATTGGCGGCCGACGAAACTTTGCCGGTTTGGAGAAGCGCAGGTTGAAGGCGGCCCGGCTGTTTGCGAAGGG
>DATLAK010000078.1 GCA_035527535.1 Armatimonadota bacterium | reverse complement strand
CGTCGCGGTGCTGAGGAACGAAGGGGGCACTGGCTTGAGCCTCGTGTGGTCGCAATACATGGGCTACGACCTGGCGCCCGGAGACAAGCTGCTGCAAGCGAATGTGACTTCTGTGGCCGACGTCAACGGCGACGGCAGGCTCGAATTGGTGCTCGGCCTCTATGACGGCGGCGGGGACAAGCGCTGGCGCACGCTGATCCTGCATCCGCTGCGCGGGTTCGACGCGCCGCTGGGGGAGCTGCCGGGGCGCTACTTCTGGGGCTGCCATGATCTCGACGGCGACGGGCGGGCGGAGGTGATCACCAGCGACGGGGCCACACGCCAGCCGGTGCTGCCGAGCACAATTCAGGTCGTGGACGGCAAGACACTCGCCGATCTCGCGGTCATCCCCGGAGCGAGCTTCGTGTTCGCCAACGTCCGCCTGCCGCTGGACACCGAGTTCCACGCCTCCCCCGGCGCGCCGCTATACGTGCGGCCCGCCGATGGCCCTGCCGGACTGGTGCTAACGCGCAGCGGCGAAGAGATGATCGTGCGCCTCGCGGATGGTAAGCCCGTCTTCGCGCCGTTCAAGCTGACGATGGCATCCCGTATGGTGCTTTTCTCCGAGGGCACGGGGTCGCTGCGCGAGGCGGACCTGGAGATGCCGCGCAGCGCCAGCGCGAGCGGACCTTCCGCTTCATCGCCGCTGGTCAGTTGGGCGGATGGTCGCCCGGAGCTATTCCTCACCCTCTCGGACGGCACCATTATCGGCGGAGAGCCGGACCTCTCGCGCCCCGGCCAGTTCAAGCGTTCGTGGAGCATATCCGGTGCCATGCCCTCGGTATGGATTGCTCCCGACGGGCGGCGCGTCATCTGCGCGGCCGACGCGAAGGAGAATGTCATCGGCTTCTACGACCCGTCCGCCGGTCGCCCCACCCCTGCGCCGAGCGCGCGCTTCAGCACCGAGCTTGCGCTCCGCCGCTCGACGGCGCTGCTGCCTTTCGGCGGAAAGGAGATGCGGCTGTTTGTGGCCTTGCAGGTGGACCGGCACCCGGTGGCTTGCGCGGTGTATGACTCCCACGGCAACCTGGTGTGCAAGGATTACGACAATGGCCCGTACCCGCGGCTAGCGGCTGCTGCCGATCTGGACGGCGACGGCAAGGACGAGGTCTTCGTTGACAACCACGGCAAGCAGTTGATCTACGATTCGACCGGGCGCTCGCGCCTCATCGCCCACGGCTGGAACAACACCATCCCCGGCCGCGCCGACGGCGCCAAGTATGCCTTGCCGATCATTGGCCCATTTGGCCCGCACGGCGAAACCCGCGTCATCAACTCGCCGGGCCTGGATGCCCTGGAGGTGCTCGACGCGACCGGCGCGCGCATCGCTAAGCACGACTTCGCCGACTGCTACGAGTTCGAATGGTGCGGCGCCGCGGTGGCAAACCTGGGCCGCGAAAATCAGTGGGATCTCGGCATGGTCAATGGGGACGGCATCTTCCACTGCGCCGATGTCGAGACCTGCGCCTACCGCTGGACCCTCGACCTGGGATGCAGGGCCACCTCCGCGGTTACCGTCTCCAGCGGGGATGTGGACGGCGACGGGCGCGACAACTTTCTGGTCGGACTGCCGAATGGCGAGCTGGTCGCGCTGGATGAGCGCGACGGCAAGGGCGCCGTGCTGTGGAAGGTCGCCTTCGAGGCCGTCGTCAAGCAGGCGTTTCTGGCAGAAGTCGATGGCGACGGCCTGGGTGAGATCGTCGTTGAGTTGGACGACGGCCGGGTGGTGATCCTTCAGGGGGCCCGGTGACGGATCTGATTGCCGAGCTCTGCGCGCGGTTCGGCCTCGGCGAGCCGGCCTCGTCGCGCCGGGTCGGCGGCACGCGCAACCTCAGCTTCGCGGTGAAGACGGACCGCGGCAAATGGGTGGCGCGCCGCAGGTACGAGGGGTATGCCGATCCCGAGCGCGTGGCGTTCGATCACGCCGCACTTCGGCTGCTGGCCGACAACGGGGTGCCCGTTGTGGCGCCCTGCGTGTCGGTGGACGGGCAATCGTATGCTACTGTGCGAAGTAGCGAGGCTGCTTCGCTACGAAGCACAAGTTGGCGGACCGATTCGCAGGTGTGGGAGGTGTATCCCTTTGCCGCCGGACGGCATCTGCGCGAGGGGCACCGAAACGACGTGCTCGCCCTGGCGCGGTCGCTGGCAAACTTCCACCGCGTAGGGCAGTCATTCGAGCTCCGCTACGACAAGCTCGGCCCGCGCGGGGAGACCGATCCCGGCCATCTGCTCGCC
>DATLAK010000077.1 GCA_035527535.1 Armatimonadota bacterium | reverse complement strand
GCCGCCATCATCGTCTCCGAGGCCGGCGCGGTGGCGGACTTCCCCACCGAGCCCAAGTTCGCCACCTACTGCGGGGTGACTCCCATCAAGCGCCAGTCCGGGCTCTCGGCGGGCTCGGCGCACCTGTCGCGCTTCACCAACAAGCGCCTGCTGCGCGCCATCTTTCAAGCGACGGTGGCGGCGGTGCGCCGCGATCCCCTCTCCCGCGCTTACTATGACCGCAAGCGCGCCGGGCGCCACGATCCCCGCGCCAACACCACCGCCTTGCTGGCGCTGGCGCGGCATCGCACGCGGCGGCTGTACAAAGTGCTGTGCCAAGCTGAGCCGCCCTCCGCGCCCGCCGACGGCGCGCTCCGCGAGCATGCGTCGCAACTAACAAAGCTCGCCGCATGAAAAGCAGCGCCCCGGGCTCGGACGAGGCTCTCGCACGCCCTGTGCAAATCCCAAGAAAGATCAAGATAGCTCTTGACTTACCAGAGAATAGGTGTAGAAGCTCATCACCTCGAAGCCATGCTCAGCGGCATAGCGCTCGATGGCCTTGCGCTGGTCGGGGATGGACTGCTCCTGGCGATCGGTGGACCGGCGCAGGTAGCCCACCGCCGGCTTGTACGTCTCGAATGCGTCATCGCTCACTGCTCATCACCTCTCAGGGTCGCCATGGGTGGCGTGACACATTCCTCACTTCCCTGGGCCCCCAAGTCAAGGTCAGAATGCGCCCGCCCGGGCTCACCCCTGACGTTGTCCGGGCTCTGTCGGGCCGCCCGCACCGCCCAAACGGCCACCAGGCGCAGCGCGTCGGCGATTGCCGCGCCCTGGGGCGCCGTGGGCGGCGTGTGGCAGGCCTCCAGCGTGATCGGGAGGGGATCACCTGATCGGCACGATGGGGGCGCTACGGGCGCGTTTTGCGACGCATCTTTGGCCAGCTCGCCCCGGCCATCCTGGTTGCGGCGGGTCATGGCCGTTCTCCCGACGATGCCGACCGGCACAGCGGGGAACCCGCGTCCGGCCGCCGGAGGATGAGCAGATCGCGCACCAGCGACAGCATCCGGTTGTGTTGCTTCGCCCATGCCACTTCTCGTGTGTTAAGGGTCTGACTGGATTGCGGGACGGAGACCTGCCATTCCTGGATGAAACCGATGTCCGCGGCGTCCAGGAGCAGCCGGTGCTGGTGGTTAATGAAGCCATGCTCGGGTGACGCTGACGGCGATATGAGCACGGCCAGCCGTCCGCCCTTCGCCAGGGCGCTCCAGGCGTGGCGCATGACGCGCTTCATCGCCGCGTAGAACTCCTGGAGAGGCAGCGCCGATATGCTCTCGGCGCTGTAGTCCTTGGCCCGCATGTCGAAGTAGGGCGGGTCGATGAAGACCAGGTTCGCGCTGTGCGCCTTCACCGGCCAGGGCTTGCGGGCGTCATGCCGCGCGATCTCGTCGCGTCGCGGGTCCACGTCGAAGGCGGTGCAGCGCCGGTCAAGCGCGGTGCAGGCGTCAATGGTGACGCCACCGCCGGCCATCGGGTCCACCACCAGGTCGCCTGGCGCGGTGAAGTAGTGCACGACGTTGAGCACGATCTGGCCGGGAATGCGGCCCGGATGCTCCTGGCCTAGTCCATCGGCGCACTCCGTGAAGTTCCACACGTCGTACACCCGCAGCCAGTCAGCCTCGGTGCGGGGATTGCGCCGCTTGATCTCGCGCTGCGCCGCCCGCAGGTCAATCCCGCCGTCCACCATCTGCTCGAAGAGTTCCGGGGCTTTCTCCAGCACGGCCTCGGCCTCATAGACCGACCGTTGACCAACCTGGAACTTGTTGGCCGCAATCTGTGCCGCCTCACCAGGCAAGGCTGCGATTTCGCAGTCTTGCTTTGTCCTGTCGCCGCCGTGCTTGACCATGCCAGACTCCTGCGCTTCGCGCTTGAACATGGCCGCCAACGCCGCCCGCTGGCTATAGGTCAGGTAGCGGCGGTGCAGGTTCCGGCTGAGGATATAAGCCTTGGCGGCCACCTGGTCGCCCCGGAACTCGTGGAATCGCAGGCTGCGCGCGTGGCCGCGTTCCTGCAATTCCAGGCAGGCCCGGTAGCGGTGCCGCCCATCGAGGATCATGCCCTCGTATAGCGTGATGGGCTCCAGCAGGCCATGCCGCCCGATGTCCTCGACAAGCTGCTCATATTGCTCCGGCGTCATGTCGGGGATCATGCCGCAGAGTTCGTGAGGTTTCATACTCGACCATGACTTCACGTGCTCACCTCCACCTGGCTGCGCGTAGCAGGCTTCTAGCGTTATGGGGCCAAGCCCCCGTCCCGGGATCGACGCGGGGACTTTGCTGCCGTCTCGAGTCTCTGGTAAGGCGCCTACCCGCAGTTGGCCGTTTGGCGGGCCGCTCAGCCATAGGTTTCCTCCACGTTATCCTGAGCCGCCCGCCACGCCGCCTCATCCCAGATGGGTCGCGGCTTCCGCGCGAGGGCCTCCATCATGCACTGGCAGAACGCGTCGAAGTGAGCCAGCAGCCCGGCGAGGTCAGGATCAGGTACGGGCCTCATACCTCTCCTCTCCCTGCCGCCAGAGGTTGTTCGATCGGCCTTCCCAACAAGGAGAGAACGAACAACCGTCCCGAACAAACCGCGAACAAACGCGGTTGTGCGGTTGTTCGTTTCTCTTAGGGCGAACAAACAAGTTTGACCGAACAAACACCGAACAACGCCCGAACAAACTCACCTCTCGCCACCCCTGTTTTCGGACGTTTCGGGCAGTGCCCACAGGCCCCGCCGCACCCGTTGAATGCACCCCGCCTCATGCAGGTCTTTCAACGCACGGTTGACCTGTGGGCGGCTCTTCACGCCCTCCAATTCGGCGAGAATCTCCCCGGTGGTCAGGGGCGACTGCATCGCCAGCAACTCGAGGACTTCGTTCTTCGCGTTCGGTGCCTCGGCGGGCAGGATGGCCGGGTATCCCTTCGGGTCACTCTCTATGCGTAGGCAGAACGGCGGCGGCGGATCTCCCCACCTAGTTTTCTCGCAGGTGACCCGCAGCAGGCCGTCCTCGCCCACCGCCTGCATGAGCAGCGCGATGTCCGCCCGCGCCGCGAAGTCGCGGCTGTCGGCGAGGGAATCAAGGCCCGCCCGCCCCCCGTCCTTGCGCGTGTGATGAATGGCAAGCAGCGCGAAGCCCATTGTGCGCGCCAAGTCAGCGATGGGGGCCAGCGCGGGGCCGACCTCCTCGGCCAGGTTCAGTTTCACGCCTGGCATCGCGCGGATGAGGGGGTCAACGACCACCATCGCTGGGCCGATGGACTCGCAGAGCGCCCTGAAGCGGGCGAAGGATGCCGAGTCAGTGAGAGCTAACGATTCGCTGACCAGATACAGGGCAGCGTCGCCGACTGGGTGGTGGTGCTCGAACAGCCGCAGACGATGCTGGAACTGCGGGGCGGCCATTTCCAGGTTGAACACGATAGCCGGGCCGCCGGTGGTATTGAAACGCCCCAGGAATGGCTCGCCTCGGGCCACACAGCGCGCAAGCTCAAAACTCAACAAGGACTTGCCGACACCCGGGGGCGAGAACAGGAAACTGATGCCGCCGCCGGCCACAAGCGGTTCACACACCCACAGCGGCGCCGTGATTTCCGCGGTCAGGAAGTCGGCGACCCGCGCGGCGGCGAAGGTATCGCCGGCCTCGGCCAGGTCGTCGAGCGCCGAGCGCAGCGACGCGATGACCTCCAGGCTCCGGCCACCATTCGCACTCTGCTCAAGCGCCCGGTGAGCAAGCGCCTGCACCTGACGCAACCGGGCCTTATCGCGCACGATGTTGGCGTACCGCTCCGCGCTCGCGGCGGTGGGCACGGCATCGAGCAGGTGCGCCAGGTATGCCTGCTCGCCCACCATGTCCAACAGGTCGCGGTCACGCAGGTATGCGCTCACCGTCACAACGTCAACCGTCTCGCCCGCGTCGGTCATGGCGAGCAGCGCGTGATATATCTGCCGGTGGGCCTCCAGATAGAAGTCGGCGGCCACCAGGATAGTTCGCAGGCCCGGTATGACCTGAACCGGCTCCAGGAGCATCGCGCCCAAGGTCGCCTGCTCTGCGGTCTCGTCACGCGGCGCGGCCCCACCTCATGCCCGGCTGCGAGCGCCCGCTCTGGCGCATCCTGGCGCGATTCTCGCGGCCTGTGTGCGGTTGGGGCACTCATGGCTGCTCGCAATCCTCGGTCAGGGTTAAGCGGTCGGAGTTCTTCAGCGCCTCTTCGAGCGCCGCGACGGGAATCCGGTAATTGGGCCGCCGGCCCACGCGAACGGACGGCAGGCGTCCGCAGCGCAGCAGTCGGTATACCGTTCCGCGCCCAAGTCCAAGGCGCGCCGACGCCTCTGCAGGATTCACGGTCAACACTTCAGGTGCTCCCATTGTGCTATCTCCTTTCGCGCCGCGCGGCTTGCTGCCACTGCTTGTGATTTACCTTCGCGTCGCGTATAATCCTTACGAGATACCCTGACGATAGTCTGCCGAAAAGCGCGGGGACGGCATGAGCAAGGTAGAGCCTGGCTTGTGGTCTAGGTGGGGCAGGGCCGAGGCGCAGTCTGCACACAAGTATCACGAGCGCCACTTCAAGGACTGGGGCGAGCGGCGACGGCCTTTGCCGCGACCTCCCGCGGGGCTGGTCGTATTCCCAGTGTCGAGCGGGAGGCTCGAAATCTACGCCGTTGAGGAACAAGTGGCGAACGCTTTGTCAGCCCTTCGCCGCGTCGTCACGCACGCCGGAGCGGGCGGGGGCCTGAAGTGGGCGATGGAGCAATACCACGCCGTCGAGAGGACACAGGGTCAGCAACCAAAGGGTGCTCGCAAACTGGCCGACTTCTGCTCCTCGGCAGCCGAACGCCCGGCTGTGGTGAAGGCGGTTACCGATTTCGTTGAGGGGTACGGGCCGCTCACTCGAGACTTCGGGCGCTGGTGCGCCGACACCGAGTATGGCGGCGTCGCTGCGGGCAGGTCGCTGTATCCAAAGGGATCGCCACTGCCTCTACTCGGAAACGAGCGGTTCCTGTGGCCGCAGCCCTGGCGTAGGTGGGCGACCGAGGTATATGCCAAGGTTACGCGGCTTGGCCGGGCGCGGCCTGTACCGCCGCCCGTGGGCTTCTATGTGTGGGCGGCGCTGATGCTCACTGCCTTGCGCGGGCACCCCAAATGGCGGGGTTCGCGCCTTTTCCTGGCGAACCGCCTGGCCTCTATGAGGCTAGTCTTCGAAGGCTGGCCACCTAAGAAGAATAGCGAGGACAAGGGGCCGATTCCAGTATGGGCGATGGGCGAGCTACTGGACTACCTCGCACTCTCAGCCGCCTTCGGGTGGTCTATGCCCCAGGTGAACTATGTGAGGTGCGGAATGTTAGGCTGCGGCAAAGTATTCGCGACGCCCGACGGGCGGCGACGGTATTGCGACCTATGCCGCGAACGCCCCAGCTTTAAGCACACAATCGCTGCCAAGCATTCTCAGCGATACCGCGATAAGTAGATCCCCAAAGGCCGTACCGCAGCCGCTTCATGCCGTTCGTGGGCTTCGTGTGCTCGAAGAACCGGTCGCCGGGCGAGGCTACCCTGTGCTTGTCGCGCAGGTCGGCGTCGGCCAACGCGCAGTAGCGCCGCGTCATTTCCAGGCTGGAATGTCCGAGCAGCCTTTGCAGGCTGAAGGTGTCGCTCTTGCGAAGGAACATCGTCGCCGCGATGTGCCGGAACCGGTGGGCGCGAACAGGGGCGACTCTAGCGCGGGAGGCGCAACTTCTCCACGCGGAGCATCGGGTTCTCGGCGATCATCTCTTCGCTCACCAGGAAGCGGAAGAAACGTCGACAGCGCCGCTAGGACATAGCCGGCGGCGGCCAGGCCCAGCCCGGACTTACGCCCCGTTGCAGACACCCTTGCCATTCTCGTCATAGAGCACGAGGCCCGGGCCGTCATGCGAGTCCCACCCCACCTTTCCTCTCCTCGCCCTGGTCGGAGAGGGTGCGGAGCGTGAGCGTTGCCGGAACCGGATGACTACGAGATCAACTGGTGGGCGTACCTACGTTTGCAAAAGGGCTCCCGCAGTGGTATAATCTAGGCAGACAACCAAGCCCCTGGCCCTGACTGGGGGAAGAGCCGACGGTCGACAGCCGGCTTCTGAGCTGAGGTAGGGACTGATCATCTCGAACCTCAGCCCAGGGGCCGGCTTGTCTGTTTTTTGGGTGAGGTGAGAGCAATGAGCCAAGTCTCGAGAGCGAGGGCGGGAAGCCAGCCAGGACCGACACCGACTGCATCCGGCATCCCGGTCCACTGCGCCCACGATGAGGTGGTGGACACCATCTCGCTGATCCCCAATCCCCGCAATCCCAACCACCATCCCGACAGCCAGGTCCGGCTGCTGGCCCGGATCATCAAGGAGCAAGGATGGCGAGCGCCGATCACCGTCAGCAACCGCAGCGGCTTCATCGTACGCGGCCACGCGCGCCTGCTGGCGGCGCAGTTGGCGGGCTGGGAGCAGGTGCCGGTTGATCGCCAGAGCTATGCCACCGAAGCCGAGGAGTGGGCCGACCTGATCGCCGACAACCGGTTGGCGGAACTGGCCGAGCGTGACGATGAGGCGCTCTTGCGGATGCTGCGGGACTGCGAGTCGGAGCAGGTACTCAACCTGAGCGGCTACGACGACGAGGCGATGATGGCGCTGCTGGCCAGCGTTAATGCGATGCAGCCGAAAGGCGATGAGCTGGTTGAGGTGGAGCCGCCCGAGCCGCCCGCGCAGCCGGTGACCCAGCCTGGCGATATCTGGCTGCTGGGCCGGGTGGTAGCATGTCCGCGCTGTGGGAGGCTGACCGATGTCTGAGTGCACTTGCCAGCATTGCGGGCATCGGTTCGCGGCCGAGCGGGTGGCGAAGCATCGGGTGGCCTGTGGCGACGCAACCAATCAGCCTGACCTTGCGGCGCTTATTGCCGGCGAGGCCTGCGAACTGCTCGCCTGCGACCCGCCATACAACGTCGCGCTGGACTACGGCGACGAGAGCGACGATAACCGGAGCGCCAAGGCGTACCGCGAGTTCACGCGCCGGTGGTTTGACGCGGCGCGGGCCCTGAGCGAACGCCAGATCGTAACCCCCGGCTGCAATAACCTCGGCATGTGGCTGCGGCTGTACCAGCCCTACCATGTCGCGCCCTGGACGAAAGCCAACGCGATGACCAATGGCAAGGTTTCCCGCTTCTGGTGCTGGGAGCCGATATTGTTCTTCGGCGAAAAGTGGCCGCGCACCCGCGCCAACGACATCTTCGACTTCCCCGCCGGTACCCACAAGGACACCGGCGGCCATCCTTGCCCCAAGCCGGTGCGCATGTGGGCGGACTTGCTGACCCACTACTGTGCTGCGGCGGGGCCGGTGCTCGACTGCTTCCTCGGTTCCGGCACCACGCTCATCGCCGGCGAACAGACCAACCGGCGCGTGCTGGGCATGGACATCTCGCCTGCCTATGTCGATGTCGCCATCCTGCGCTGGAGGAAGCTAACCGACCGCCAGCCGGTCCTGGCCGCGACCGGACAAACCTACCAGGAGGTGCGCGGTGAGCGACTTGGTTGAGTGCACGTGTAGGCATTGCGGCAAGCGATTTCAGGCGGTGCCCATATCACGGCACCGGGTCATGTGTGCGGATTCCACTGACGCGGCCGCAGTGGCAGCGCTAATGGCGGGGGAGAAGGCGAGGCTGCTCGCCTGTGACCCACCATACGGCGTAAGTTATGACGGCAACCAGCACCGCCGAGAAGTCAGTCCGACGCAGCATGGCGGGGGCGTCATCTATGACCCCATCGAGAACGACGACCTCGACGGCGAAGCCTTGGAGCGGTTTCTCGCCGCGGCGTTTGGCGCCGCCGTCGCCCACACCACGGAGGAGGCCGCATGGTATGTCTGGCACGCCAGCCGCACCCGGCCCCATTTCCTCGCCGCCCTCGCGGCGGCGGGGGTCACGATTCATCAGGAGATCGTGTGGGTCAAGGAGGGCTTCCAGTTCGGGCGGGCCGATTACCACTGGCAGCACGAGCCATGTCTGTACGGTTGGCGAGAGCGCCACCGTTTCCTCGGTGAGCGCAACCAGTCGACGGTGTGGCAGATCCCCCGGCACAGCGAGCATGAGCATCCGACGACCAAGCCGGTGGCGCTGTGGGCCATTCCCATGCGCAACCACCTGCAGCCGGGAGAGATCGCGCTGGACCTGTTCCTGGGCAGCGGCACCGCAGTGATCGCGGCGGAGCAAGTCGGCTGTCGCGCCTTCGCGCTGGAACTGAGCCCGGCCTACGTTGATGTCGCCGTGCGCCGCTGGTCTAGACTCACGGACCGAGAGCCGATCCTGGAAGCGACGGGGCAGCCGTTCGGCGAAGTCGCGTCTGCGCGCGGCGTAGCGGTAGCGGAATGAACTGGCGCGCCGGGGGAGCAGGCGTCCGCCGCCGTCTCTTAGCCCTCGCCGTTGCGTTGGACGTAATCCGAAACGGCGACAGGTGAGAGCGCAGTACGTCTGGAGGGATGAAATGACGCCGGAGGCGCATGAATGCCTGAATCCAAGACCAGTATACGGCGGCTGCAGGCGGTTGAGCGCTCCAAGCAGGCGCTGGAACTGCGTAAGGGCGGCGCGTCATTCCCCGAGATCGCCAGGGCGCTGGGCTACGCTGCGCCCGCCGGCGCCTACCAAGCGGTGATGTCAGCGCTGCGCAAGACGCTCAAGGAGCCGGCGGAGGAGGTGCGCACCCTGGAGGCGGCGCGGCTGGACGCGATGCTGCTGGCGCTGTGGGCGCAGGTCAAGCAGGGCAACCAGGGCGCCGTCGACAAGGCGCTCAAGGTGGAGGAGCGTCGCGCCAGACTGCTGGGGCTGGATGCGCCCACCAAGATCGCGCCGACCGACCCCAGTGGGGAGCAAGAATATGCCAGCCTCACCGACGACCAACGACTGGAGCGAATTGAGGAGCTATTTGCGCGGGCCAGAGCGCGCCGAGATCGACAGGCTGCTGAAGCCGATCGTGCGGACGGATCGGCGGGGGATGAGGGCCTGGATCGAGGCGCACCTGTGGATACGGGACAAGCGCCGCCAGCTGATCCCCCTGCACCTGAATGAGTGTCAGGCCGACTACCACGCGCACGCCACGCAGTGGGACGTCATCCTCAAGGCGCGGCAGATCGGGTTCACCACGCTCATCTGCGCCCGCTACTTCGCCGACTGCCTACTGCGGTCCAACACCGTGTCGGTGATCGTGGCGCACGACACGGACAGCAGCGAAAGAATCTTCCGCATCGTGCAGCTCTACTGGGAGCGACTGCCGCCAGCGCTGCAGGCGATGGCGGGCAAGCCGCGCTTCTCCAATCGCCGCGAGTTCTTCTGGCCGCAGATCAACAGCCAGTTCTACGTGGGCACCGCCGGCAGCCTGACCTTCGGGCGGGGCCAGACCATCAACAACCTGCACTGCAGCGAGTTCGCGTTCTGGCCCAAGCCGGAGGAGGCGCTGGTCGCACTCAGCGAGGCGGTGCCGGCGGACGGGTGCATGGTGATCGAGAGCACGGCCAACGGCATGGGCAATTACTTCCACGACCTGTGGCGGGCGGCGATGGAGGGGGACAACCGATTCACCCCGCATTGGTACAGGTGGTTTGACTCCAGCGAGTACGCGGCAGCGCCGACCGCCGCCGAGCAAGCACTGTGGGCTGACCAGATCGCATCGGGAATCGCTGGGGATGGCGGGGCGACGGATGCTGGGGCTGCCCTGACCGCCGAGGAAATGCGCCTCATCCGCGATCACCGGCTGTCGTTCGCCCAGATCAAGTGGCGGCGGGAGAAGATGCGCGACCTGGGTGATCGCTTCAAGCAGGAGTACCCCGAGAATCAGATGGACTGCTTCCTGGCCAGCACGCGCGGGGTATTTGACCCGGAGGCACTGCACCGGGTGGCCGCGCGGATCGCCGCCGAGCCGCCGCCGCAGCGGCTCGATGTCCTGCGCGGCAAGGAGAGTTACCTGCCGGTCGCGCCAGCGACGCTGCTGGTATGGGAGGAGCCGGTGGCGGAGCGGGTCTATGTGATCGGGGCTGATGTGGGAGAGGGAGTCGAGGGCGGGGACGCCTCGGCGGCCTGCGTCATTGACCGCACCAGCGGGGCGCAGGTGGCGGAGCTGCACGGGCGGGTGGCGCCCGACCGATTCGCGCAGCAACTGAACCTCCTGGGCCGGTGGTACAACCGGGCGATGCTGGCGGTGGAGCGCAACAACCACGGGCATTCGACGCTGAACACGCTGCGCAACGTCTGCCGCTACCCGCGGCTCTACTACCACGTGCGCTACGACCAGATGCGCCAGAACGCAGCCATCCTGGGCTGGCCCAGCGACCAGGCGACCAAACCGATCCTGGTGGATGACCTGGCCGCTGCGATCCTGGAGGGGGCGCTGATCATGCGGTCGGCGGGGCTGGTGGATGAATGCAGGTCGTTCGTGACGCACGATGGCGGCTCGCAGGGGGCGCAGCCCGGCAAGCACGATGACCGGGTGATAGCGGCCGGCATCGCCTGGCAGGCGCGCAAGCGGATGGTGGCGCGGCCGATTGCCAAGCGGCCCGAAGGCTGGTGATTGCGGCTCAGCGCCACTGGGATAATCTGGTGGCGGCGATGGCCGTAACCGCGCCGCAGCACCGCTACGCCGGAATCGATTCCCTCACCTGATGACGGCACTGTTCGTCGGCTGCCGCCCGCACCAAGGGCATCTCGTCCCAGGCGCATGGCAGCCGCACGCACGGCCTTGACTTGGGGGCGGCTTCGAGCGAGGTATGTGTCGGTCGGCTTGTCCCCCATAGCCCCTGGCCTGCGTAGCCTCGGCGAAGCGAGCTTGGCGACGGGGGGCGTTGGCGCCGGCACACTGACTCACGGGAGGACGAGAATGGCAAAGCAGACGAAGAAGCAGGCGCTGGAGGAGCGCACCCAGCAGCGGCCTGTCCCGAGCGTAGCCGAGGGGCTGGCGGCGCGCAAGGAGGCGGCGAAGAAGTCCGCAGAGACGCGGCGGGCGAGATTCGAACAGCAGCATCCCGAGGTGGCGGAGAAGAAGGCCGCGCTCAAGAAGCACGAGGCGAAGCTGGTGGCCGAGACGCGCAGGGTGCTGGAGGCCGAAGCAGCAGCCGAAACCCAGGCAGAGCAGCCGAAACCCGCGCCCACGGCGCCCCAGGTGCCGAAAGCCGAGAAGCCGCAGGTCCAGGCCACGGATGGCGGGAAGAAGCGCCCACAGCGCAACGTCGCGCAAGACAAGCCGGCTGCTGATGCTACTCTGCGAAGTAGCGACGCTTCTTCGCTACGAAGCACGAGCCGCGGCGCGATGGCAACCGTGGCGCTGCGGGGGGAGCAAGCCCAGCGCCTCCGCGCCCTGGCCGCCAAGCACGAGATGACCCTGTCCAAGCTGCTGGTGCGGATGATGGAGGTGTTCGAGACCGCCAAGTAGTCGCATCACACTTGCCCGCCTATGGCGGACGAGTCCGCAGTAAGCCCGCCTTAGGCGGGCTTGCACCGGCGGACCGCTTTCCCTACCGAGGGGGAGCGGTTCGCCGGCATATCCGCCACCTGCCGGGCGTGGTTACTGTTCCCACGTCACTTCGACGGTGCGAATCTCATGCGGGTTGTAGGCGGTGACCGTTGCTCTAACAACAGTCTTGCTGCCGGCTGACGAACTCACGCTGAAAGAGGAAACAAAGAGCTTGTATGTGCGGCCCACCCGTTTCCTTGCCTCGATCTTCGCCCGCTCCGCAATTCCTCCCCTCGTGGCTAGGCCAACCGCGCCGGTCATGAGGATCACCAGGAGTGCTCCCACAATGAAGCCTGCTGGCGGCCTCCGCCAAGGACGCACCGGTCCAATCTCCTGTTCGGCGACGGCGGTCACGATTTCGGGCGCCATCAGTCTCCGGTAGACCCATGCCAGAAGAACCAGCGCGCCGGTCACGAAGACTACGCCTCCGGCGGCCTTAAGCGGGTGCAGCTTCAGATAGATCATGACGAAGTCAAGCGGCACCCGTATCATGAGCGGCACGACTATCAGAATGCCGACGAAGCAACTCAGGAAGAAGGCGGCGAAAAACGCCACGACTCTGGCGGCCGTAAGGCTGCCGCGTCGCAAGGCAATGCCGGCGATTACCGCAAAGACGTTGAAGCTGGACGCGTAGCCGGTCCCGGTGGCAATGCAGTAGACCATCACGGCGATATCCAAGACGCCGAATATGATGAGCGCGGTACCTACGGTTCGTAGCGACTTGCGATAGTCGTTCATCTATCCACGGGACCGGTTGCCTCAGGACTACCGTCAAATCAATACTCCGGCAATCCTGCAGGGAATCTCCCATGCAGACCAGCATCCCCACTTCTGCGGTTGGATTCCCCTGTTGGGGGCCGGATTCCTCCTCAGGATGTGTTTACGTTCCCGCTGAGTGGGCTCTCTGCCCAAGCGTCTCAGGCGCGAAGCCGGTTGGCGGGCAACTCTGCCACCTGCCAGCGCAGGTCGGCGATGTCCATGTGCGTGTACCGCTGCGTGGTGGTGACGCTGGAGTGGCCCAGTAGCTCCTGCACCGCGCGCAGGTTGGGCCGGGCGCGGGCGCGGCAGGCCCAGCAGCGCAAAATGGCCTTCGTATATCTCGACGTTCAGGCGCTTCACTCCCTTATCGAACTTCGCATTGGCCGACGGTGCCCACGCCGCGGCCGTCGCCAGCAGCAGCGCCGTCAGCGGCAACAACACTGCCATCAGCGTGCCAACATAATGCCGTCCGAAGCCAGGGCAGGTGCCCGGGCCGCTCTTCCGACGCACGCGCCACGTGACTACAAGGGCGGCAACCAAGAGCAGCGGCAGCCCAACCAGGACCGATTGCAGGGCACGCATGATTAGCTCCACGTGCGGCACGCCTAGAGCTTCGAGCGAAGACGGCCCGAGCGGGTACCCGTAAGGCCAGAGCCGTGCCATCCCCATACCTACTACCTGCGCTCCGCCCAGGCATCCGGCAATCGCCAGCGCCCATTTCCAGCGCGCCCACCTGACAGGCGCCGGCCGTCGTTTGACAGCCGTCAACACCAGCCACGCGAGGCCGCATACGACCAGCAGCGACAGCCATATTCCCGTTGCCGCCACCCACGTCCCGAACAGCCCTGCCTCGGTGAAGAGACCGCTGTGGATCGCCCAAGACTTCACGCTGGAGTTCGAAAGCGTTTGCCGCCAGGCCGCCAGCTCATTGCCGAATGAGGTGACATCGCCAGCTAGATCAGACCGCCCGTGCTCGCGCAGGTAACGCGCGAACTTCGCTTGCCGCGCCTGCGTCAGCGCATGGCGCCTGGCTTCCGTCGCCTCCGCGGTGTCTCCGCGGCGGGGCTTACCGAGCTTTGCGACGATTGCCTGCTGTTCAGCCGGCGTGAGACGATCGCAGGCGGCGATAGTCCAGATCGCTTCCCCGCTTAGGGCTTCGGTTACCGTGTAGGCGCGCGCGATCATCACGCGGCCAAGGTGCATTACCGACTCGCGCAGGAAGATGGCCCGCTTATGGTCACCGCAGTCGCGGGCGATGATGGACATGCCCGTCACAATCCGTGCTAACTCGCGCAGGCGTACGTCCACGTCGAATCGCGGTCCCAACATCGCCAGAACGAGCAGGTTTGCTTGCATCGGAGGCACTGAACGCACGGCGGTCTCATATACCGCGATGTTGGCATCGCGCTGCCCGACGCTCCACTGCCGCTTCTCGAGTCCCTGGCGCAGCAGCGCCACCGCCTCGCGGTCGCGGTGTTCCGACAGTGCGAGATAAGCGAGCAGGTAATCGGGGGCGGCGCTGCCCGGGTCAAGCGAGCGTGCCTTCTGCAGTGCCTCCCGCGCGCGCTGAATGTCCTCGCGCTGGGCCTCGGTCAGCTTTTCTATGTGCGTCCGTTTGAAGGAAGCCGCCGACTCGGGATAGGAGACCGCCAGTTCTTGGCGCCAGACGCGTGGAGTCTTCGCGACCAGAAAGTTGCCCAGCACCAGGTATGGCGCCGGCCAGTCGCGTTTCAACTCGAGCACCCGGTGCAATGCTGCGATGTCCAAGGGGCCGGAGCCGGGCGGATCGCCGGTAGCGACGGCGGCTGCCAACCAGGCCTTGGCGTCATGGGGACGTCGCGCCGCCTGCTGCTTTATCCGCGGGTCGAACGGGATGAGCGTGTCTTTTGCATGCGGCCTCGTGTCTTGCACCATCAGCCGCACCGTCAGCCGCACCAATGGCGTCGCCGCCAGCACCGCCAGCGCCGCCGCGATCACGACTAGCGAGAGGGAGCTGATGGATATGCGCCTGCCCATAGCGCCCCCGTTAACCCGGCATTCCCATGCGAACCGGCTTTGCGTGCCCTGGGGTGAAGGTTTCCCTGGTTCCGACCTGGGTTCCTGCCGCCAGCCGGGTTGCCGCCTTGCGATTTGCCCTACTCGTGGGCGGGTTCAGACGCACAGCCGAGGGTTCTTCGCCAACAACCGCGACGATCAGGCATCAGTGCCGCAACCCGTTCCCTGACAGCTCCGCCACCTGCTGGCGCAGGTCGTCGGCGTCCATGTGCGTGTAGCGCTGGGTGGTGGTTACGCTGGAGTGGCCCAGGAGTTCCTGCACGGCCCGCAGGTTGGGACGGGCGCGCAGGGCGTGGGTGGCGAAGGTGTGGCGCAGCAGATGCGGCCCGCTCCGGTCGGTGATGCCGATGCGCCGCAGATAGCGGTTGACCAGCAAGGCCACTCCGCGCACCGAGAAGCGCTCCCCGCTGCGGTTGAGGAACAGAGCCGGGTTATCGTCTTCGCGGCAGGCGAGGTAGTCCTCCAGCGTCCGGCGCGCATGAGCATTGACCGACACCCAGCGCAGCCGCCGCCCCTTGCCCACCAGTTGCACCTGCCCCCAGCCGTCTTCTGGCAACTGGACATCCGCGCGATTGAGCGAACACAACTCCCCGACCCGCAGGCCGGTGTTGTAGCGAAAGGCCAGCAGGGCCAGGTCGCGCACCCCGCTGGGAGTCTCGACCTGCGGCTCGGCCAGCAGGCTATCCACCTCTTCCACGGTCAGATGCTTGGGTGCCAGGCTCGGCCCGACGCGGATCGAGCGCAGGCTCATGGCGGGGCTGGAGTCCAGCACTCGGTTGTCCACCAGGAAGTTGAAGAACGAGCGCGCGGCGGCGATAGCGTGATTGATGCTGGAGGGCGCGCGCCCGGCCTGCTGCTGGGCGCGGAAATGCTCACGCAAATCGGCTGGGTGAACCCGGTCGAGGCGCGCCGGCAGCGCCGCCAGCAGGGGCTCCAGGTCGCGGCGATAAGAGCGCACCGAGTGCGGCGACCGCCCCTCCAGCGCCAGCGCATCCAGGAACTCGCTCAGCAGCCAGCGACTCGGCCGCCTGGCGCCTCCCTTCTCCCTACCTACCTTCCCTGATCCTACCCTGGTCATCCTACCCTCC
>DATLAK010000076.1 GCA_035527535.1 Armatimonadota bacterium | reverse complement strand
TGGCGGTGGTGGCGAGCCTGCTGGTAGGGGTGATGGCGCAGGGGCAGTTGGCGCTCACCGTGCTCACCTTCGGCAGCAGCCTGACGGGGGTGCTGCTGGTGCGTCACATCTGGCCGCCCTCACGGTTGGTCGGGGCGAGCGCGCTGCTGGGGACGGTCAACCTGGCGTTGGTGCTGCTGGTCAGCGAGACCACGGGCGGCGAACAGGTAGTCAGCCAGGCGTGGCACGGCCTGTTTTATGGCTTGGGCGCGCCGGCGCTCGCGGTGGGCGGGATCTTCCTGCTCCAGCGACCATTCGACATCGCCACCTACATGCGTCTGCTCGAGCTGTCCAATCCCAACGAGCCCTTGCGCCGGCGCATGCTCAACGAGGCGCCCGGAAGCTACGTGGACAGCTTCCTGGTCGCCAACCTGGCCGAGGCGGGAGCCGAGGCGATCGGCGCCGACGGCCTGCTGGCCCGCGTCGGCTCCTACTACCACGATTTGGGCAAGCTGCGCCGCCCCTATCTGTTCACCGAGAACCAGGCGCTGCTGGGCATCGGCAATGTCCACGAGCAGCTGTCCCCCTCCCTGTCCAGCCTGGTCATAACCTCGCACGTCAAGGACGGGGTCGAGCTCGCTCGCCAGTACCGGCTGCCGCGGGTGGTGCGCGACATCATGGCCCAGCACCACGGCACCACGCTGGTCAGCTTCTTCTACCACCAGGCGTGCTCCGATTCCCATGGTCAGCGGCTGCCGGAGGACAGCTTCCGCTACCCCGGCCCCAAGCCCGCCACCAGGGAGGCGGCGCTGGTGATGCTGGCTGACGCCACCTTCGCCGCGGTGTGGAGCCTGCCCGACAAGACCCCGGCGCGGGTGGAGACGGTGGTGCGCCAGATCGCGCGCGAACGCCTGGAGGACGGCCAGCTCGACGAATGCCCGCTGACCCTGCGCGATCTGAGCGCGATCACCGACGCGTTCCTGCGCCTGCTCAAGGGCATCATCTTCCATACGCGCGTGGAATATCCCCAACTGGCGGAGGCGGGAGCGCGCCGCACAAGTGGCCATCCTCATCAAGATTCGCCGCGTCCGCGGCGTCAATAGGGACCTGCTGCGGCGGGCGGCGCGGGCGGCGCTCGTCGCCGAGGGGTTGCCGTCCGCGGTCGAGGTGAGCGTACTCGTCACCGACGACCAGGAGATGCGCCAACTCAATCGCGACTATCGCCGGCTGGACGCCACCACTGATGTGCTGGCGTTTCCGCAGCAGCAGTGCCCGGACGAGCCCGGACCGCACCTGCTCGGCGACATCGTGATCTCGGCGCCGGCGGCGCAGCGCCAAGCCCGCGCCCGGCACATTACCTGCGACCGCGAGATGGCGCTGCTCGCGATCCACGGGGTGCTCCATCTCGCGGGGTGGCGCGATGATACCGATGATGAGCGACGCCGCATGCTGGGGCGCGGGCGCGACATCTGGCGGTCGGCTGCGCCCCGGGGGCCGTCGGGCGACCCGGCAAGACGGGCAGCGCAAGGACGCGGGGAGCCGTGAGCCACAGGGATACCGAGACGCCACCGCAATGAGGGCCCGCGGTCGGCGGCGGCCCGCTGGCGATGGTTGGCATTCCGGGAATGAAGTCGCGATCACTGTTCGACAGCTTTCGTTTCGCGCTCGACGGGCTGGTGCACGTCATCGGCACCCACCGCCACATGCGCTATCACCTGGTCGCCACCATGGCGGTGCTGGCCCTGAGTGTGCTGCTGCGGGTGACGAAGATCGAGGTCATCGCGCTCATCCTGGTGATCGCCATGGTGCTGTTGGCGGAGCTCTTCAACACCGCGATCGAGGTCACGGTAGACCTCGTCACCGACAGCTATCACCCTCTCGCCAAGATCGCGAAGGACGTCGCCGGGGCCGCCATGCTGCTGGCTACCCTGACCGCGGCCACGGTCGGAGCGCTCATCTTCCTCGACCGGCGGAGCGTGCGCCAACTCACCGCCGGCGCGGTGCTGCATCACCGGCCCGCCAACATCCTGCACGTGCTGCTTGCGGGCGCGGTGCTGATCATGATCCTGGTGGCCGTGACCAAGATCAGAGGCGGCAAGGGGACGCTGATGCGCGGCGGCGTGGTCAGCGCCCACGCCGCGCTGGCGGCCTTTCTGGCGACCGCGGTTTACTACGTGTGCCCCCACGTCGTGGCCGTCGGCGCCGCCGTCACCCTCACGCTGCTGGTGTGCCAGAGCCGGGTTGAGGCGGGGATCCATACCTTGCGCGAGGTCATCGTGGGAGCGGTGGGGGCGGTCGCGGTCACCGTCTTCATATTCCAGGTGCTGGGGGCCCAGCGTTGAGCGGGCGGCCGTGACCCCAGCCCGGTTGTGGGAGGGAGGCGAGCGGGCCCGCCGGGCCCGGTGTGCATGACTGCGTACGACTGGCGAGTGCTGGCCACATTGGTGGTGCTCCTCGGGCTGTCGGGATTCTTCTCCGCGTCGGAGATCGGCTTGCTGTCCGCAGGCAAGTACCGGCTGCGCCGGCTGGCGGCGGAGGGCTCGTGGAGCGGGCGCCTGGTGGTGGGGCTGCTGGAGCGCCCAACCATGATGCTGACCGCGGTGCTCGTCACCATTACCGGACTCAACTACGCGGCCGAGGCCATCGCCACCAGTTGGGCGATGCACCCGGAGCGGCTGGGGATGCGTTGGGGGCCGGTGGCGGCGATCGCCGCGCTGACGGTGATCGTCCTCATCTTCTCCGAAGTCACGCCCATCAGCTATGCCGCCGCCAATCCGGCGCGGGTCGCGCGGATGGCGGCGGGCCCGGTGTGGGTGCTGGTGTGGGTGCTGTGGCTGCCGGTCAAGCTCATCACCGCGGTCGCCCACAGCCTGGTGCGGCTGGCGGGCGGCGCCACCCAACGCCCGGATCAAGTGGTGACCGAGGAGGAGCTGCGCACCATCGTCGAGATGGAGGCGGAGCGCGGGGGCATCGAGCCCGAAGAGAAGGAGATGATCCACTCCATCTTCGAGTTCGGCGACAAGGTCGCGCGCGAGATCATGGTGCCGCGCCCGGATATGGTGATGGTCGAACGCGGCGCGACCGTCAAGGAGGCGGTGAAGCTCGCTATCGAGCACCGGCTGTCGCGGCTGCCGGTTTACGATGGCGACCCCGATCACATTGTCGGCGTGGTGCACGCCAAGTCGCTGCTGCCCTACCTGCACGACCAGCGCATGGACGAGCCGGTGGAGCGCGCGATGCGCCGCCCGGCGTTCATCCCCGAGCGCAAGCGAGTGAGCGAGCTGCTGGGGGAGTTTCGCAAGCGCAAGCAGAGCCTGGCCATCGTCGTGGACGAGTACGGCGGCACCTCCGGCCTGGTGACGGTCGAGGACCTGCTGGAGGAAATCGTCGGCGAGATCTACGACGAGTACGATGTCGAACAGGCATCCGCACAGCGGGTGGATGAAACCACCGTGGTCGTGGACGGCAAGCTCAGCATTGATGAAGCCAACCAGCTGGAAGGCATCCTGCTGCCCGAGGGTGATTACGATACGGTCGCCGGGCTCATCTACGACCGCCTGGGTGCTATTCCCCAGCTCGGCGCGCGGGTGCAAACGGAGGGCCTGGCGCTCACCGTCGAGGGTCTCGACGGACGCCGGGTGACCAGGGTGCGCATTACCCGCAAGCAGTCCTTGCCCGCACCCGAGGAGCCTTCCGCGTCAGACGAGGAGTAGCACCGACCGGCACTGGCCATGGACGACGGATTGAGCTTCATATGGTTGACCGCGGCGGTGTGGGCCGACCTCCGGGTGGGGGGGGTAGTGCAGATGGTCGTCATCGCCCTGGCGCTGCTGCTGCTGGGATTCGTGTCCCTGGCGGAGGCGGCGCTGGTATCGGTCAACCAGGTGCGCGTGCGTCAGCTCGCCACCGAGGGCGATAGCCGCGCGGCGCTCCTGGTGGACCTGGTCGAGCGCCGCCAGGAGATCCTGGGCAGCCTCGTCATCGCCATCAATTTCTCGATTCTGGTCACCTCCTCGCTGGTCACCGCCCTCACCATTCAACTGTGGGGTGTGGGCTGGGTGCCGGTGAGCTCGGTGGTCACGCTGGCGCTGGTGATCACTTGCTGCGAGATCGCCCCCAAGTCCTACAGCGCGCACCAGGCGGACCGCGTTGCCCTGCGCGTGGCGCGGGCGGTGGCGCTGCTGCACCGCGTGCTGCGGCCGGCGGCGTCAGTGCTCAACCGCATCGCCCAGTTCCTGATGGCGCGGGTTCTCATCAGGCTGCTCGGCGGCGGCTCGCACCCGCGGGAGCATGCTTTCTCCGATGACGAGATCAAGCGGCTCGTTACCGCCGGCGAGCGCGGCGGGGAGGTGCAGGAGGAGGAGGCGGAGCTGATCCACGGCGTGATCGAGTTCGCGGACAAGGTCGCGCGCGAGGTGATGGTGCCGCGTACCGACATGGTATGTCTGCCGCAGGAGGCGTCGCCCGCTGAAGCGGTGCTCGTCATCGCCCAGCACGGCCACTCGCGCATCCCCGTTTACGACGGCGACCTCGACCACATCAGCGGCATCGTTTACGCCAAGGACCTGCTCGCCCGACTCCAGCAGGGGCGCCCCGCGCCCAGTCTCGCGGCGGTGGCACGCCCCGTCCATTGCGTTCCCGAGAACAAGAAGCTCGCCGACCTGCTGCGCGAGATGCAGCTGCGCCGCGTGCACATGGCGATCGTCATTGACGAGTACGGCGGCACCGCCGGCCTGGTCACGGTCGAGGACCTGCTGGAGGAGATCGTCGGCGAGATCGTGGATGAGTATGATCGTGAGGAAGAGCAGATCCGCATGACCGGCGCCGGCGAAGGCGTGGTTGATGCTCGCGCCAGCGTGGATGACGTGGAGGAAGCCTTCGCCGTCGAACTGCCCGAGGGCGAGTTCGACTCCATCGGCGGCTTCGTGCTCGACCGCATGGGGCATCTCCCCCAGGCCGGCGAGGAGCTCGAGCATTCGGGGCTGCGGATCCGGGTGCAGGAGGTCAACGCCCTGCGCATCCACAAGCTCCACGTTGCCCGCGTGTCCCCGCCGCCGGCGCAGGCGGAGCAAACAGACGCCGACGCGCGATAGCCCGCACCGGCGGAGGATGAAACCGACGTGACGAAGGGGCAAGCACAGGAACTGTTGGCCGCGGCCCGCGCTGCAAGCGCGCGGGCCTACGCGCCCTACTCCGGGTTTCGCGTGGGCGCCGCGCTGCTGGCGGAGAGCGGCCGCACCTACGACGGGTGCAACGTCGAGAACGCATCGCTGGGGCTGACGGTATGCGCGGAGCGGGTAGCGGTGGGCTGCGCCGTCGCCGGCGGCGAGCGGCGCTTTCGCGCGCTCGCCGTCTATGCCGAGAGCGACGACCCGACGCCGCCCTGCGGCGCTTGCCGGCAGGTGCTGCGCGAGTTTGCCGCCGACCTGCCGATCTACCTGGCGCACCGCGGCGGGTGGCGCGAGGTCAGCCTGGCGAGCCTCTATCCGCTGCCCTTCGCCCCCGACCTGCGCCCCCACCGCGAGGAGCGGTGACGCCGCGCGGCATGCGAGCGCGCCTCTATTCCGCCTCGGGATAGGACCCCAACACGCGCACGAAGAAAGCTTCCGCGGCCAACTGCTCGATGGCGCGGGCGACGGGCGCCTCGCTGGCGTGCCCCTGGACATCCACGAAGAAGATGTACTCCCACGGGGTCTTCTTGGTGGGACGCGACTCGATCATGGTCATGTTGACGTCGTACTTGTCGAGCACCGCCAGCGCGTGGTAGAGGGCGCCCGCCCGGTGGTGGACGGCGAACATGAGGGAAGTCTTGTCGCGGCCGCTGGGCCGGGACTCGCCGTGGCGCCCGACCACCAGGAAGCGGGTGCGGTTGTGGGGCGAGTCCTGGACCTTCTCGCCGATGATCTCGAGGCCGTAGAGACCGGCGGCGAGGCTGGGGGCGATGGCGGCGGCGCCGGCCTCGTCGGCGGCGAGCTGGGCGGCGCGCGCGGTGGAGGCGACCTCTTGCAGCTCGGCGCGCGGAAGGTTGGTCTTGATCCAGACCCGGCACTGCGCCAGGGCTTGACGCATCGAGTAGATTCGCGTAACCTCCTCGGGCGGACAGCGAGCCAGCAGGTAATGATCCACGTCCAGGTAAATCTCCGCGCAGATGGCGAGCGAGGACTCGACGAACATATCGAGGGTGTCGCTGACCACGCCTTCGGTCGAGTTCTCCATCGGCACGACGCCGAAGCGGGTGAGGCTTTTCTCGACTTGGGTGAAGACATCGGCGATGGACTCGACGGGAACCGCCGCCGCCCGCGCGCCGAACTTGCGCAGCGCGGCCATGTGGGTGAAAGTGCCCGCCGGACCAAAATAGGCCACCGACGCCGGCATCTCCAGGTCGCGGTGGACGGCGATGATCTCGCGATAGATGCTGAGCAGGCCCTCCTCGGGCAGGGGTCCCCGGTTGGCCGCGATCAGGCGGTCGAAGATCTGGCGCTCGCGCGCCGGATCGAACTCGGCGCGCGCGCGGCGGCGCTTGGCGCGCCCGATCTTGAGGGCGAGCTGGGCTCGCTGGTTGAGCAGCGCCAGGATCTGCTCGTCTATCTGGTCTATGGCCGCGCGTTCCCGCTCGATGGTCATGACGTGCTCCCGCGCCTGAGATGGTATTAAGCTAGCGCAGGGCGGCGGGTGGTGTCAAGGCAGGGGTCTATGTCTTTCGAAGGATCTCCACCAGCAACGGGGCCAGGGCGCACCCCACCCGATCCGCGCGCCCAGCGCCAGGACGTCCCCGACGGCCTGTGGGCGAAGTGCCCGGGGTGCTCCGCCATGCTCTATCGCAAGGAGCTGGAGCGCGACCTGTTCGTATGCAAGAGCTGCGCGCACCACCTGCGCCTGGACGCGCGCGAGCGCATCGCGCTCATGGCCGACCCCGACAGCTTTCGCGAGCACGATGCCGAGCTTGCCCCGGCCAACCCCCTGGATTTCCCCGGCTACGATGAACGCCTGCAGGCGGCGCAGCAGGCGACGGGCCTGCGCGACGCCTTCGTGTGGGGCGAGGCGGCGATGGGGGGCCTACCGGTCGTCATCGGCGCCTCCGACCACCGCTTCATCATGGGGAGCATGGGCTCGGTGCTGGGCGAGAAGGTGGCGCGCGCCTTCGAGCACGGGAGCGCGGCGGGGCTGGCGGTGGTGCTGTTCAGCTGCTCGGGCGGAGCGCGCATGCACGAGGGGCTGCTGTCGCTGATGCAGATGGCGAAGACCGCCGCCGCCGCCCAGCGCCTGGCGCAGGCGGGGCTGCCCTACATCTCGGTGCTCACCGATCCGGTTACCGCGGGGGTGCTCGCCAGCTACGCATCCCTGGGCGACGTCATGCTCGCGGAGGCGGGGGCGCTGGTGGGCTTCGCCGGGCCGCGGGTGATCGAGCAGAGCCTCAAGATCAAGCTGCCGCCGGGCACCCACACCGCCGAGTTCCAGTTGCGCCACGGCATGCTCGACCTGGTGCTGCAGCGCCGCGAGCTGCAGCCGACCATCGTCAAGCTGCTGCGGTGGATGCTGTGATGCGAGGTGCGCGCACGGTGACACGCGAACGTCTCCGCGGGTGCGGGAGGAGCCGCTGATGCAGCTTGCGAGCCGCTGGCTGCCGTTCGAGCAGCCGCTGCAAGAGCTGGAGCAGGACCTGCGCCGGCTGGAGGAGCTGGAGCGCTCCATCACCACCCGCGGGCTGGACAAGTCGGCGCAGGCGGCCAAGGTCAAGGCCGACATCGCGCGTCTCAAGCAGCGTATCGACCAGGTGTCGGAGCAGGTTTTCGCCAATCTCTCGCCGTGGGACAAGGTGCTGATGGCGCGCCATCCCAACCGCCCCTACACCCTCGATTACATCCGCCTCATGTTCGAGGATTTCGTCGAGCTGCACGGCGACCGGCGCTTCGGCGACGACCCCGCGATCGTGGCCGGCCTGGCGTGGCTCGACGGGCGGCAGGTGGCGGTGATCGGGCATCAGAAGGGGCGCGACGTCAAGGAGCGCCAGTTCCGCAATTTCGGCAGCGCCCGCCCCGAGGGCTACCGCAAGGCGCTGCGCATCATGCGCTTCGCCGAGAAGTTCAAGCGCCCGGTGATCTGCTTCATTGACACCCCGGCCGCGGAGTCGCGCCTAGAGGCGGAGGAACGCGGCATCTGCGAATCCATCGCCCGCAACTTGGCGCAGATGTCGGTGCTGCGGACGCCGATCGCGGTGGTGGTCATCGGCGAGGGGGGCAGCGGCGGCGCCATCGGCATCGGCGTCGGCGATTGGGTGATGATGCTGGAGCATTCGACCTACTCGGTGATTCCGCCCGAGGGGTGCGCCGCCATCCTCGATGCCTTCGGCCGCGACTCGTCGCGCGCGCCGGAAGCCGCCCAGGCGCTGCGCCTGAGCGCGCAGGACGCCCGCGACCTCGGCATCGCCGACGAGATCATCCCCGAACCCCTGGGCGGCGCCCATCGCGACGCCGCCGGCACCGCCGAGCGCATCCAGGACGCGGTCGTCCGCGTCCTGGATCAGTTGACGGGCATGGCGACCGACAACCTGCTCGCGCGCCGCTATGCCAAGTTCCGCGACATCGGCCGCTTCATCCAGCCGCCCCCCGAAGTGCGCGACGACGGTAACCACACATAGCCCGGCGGCGGCCCCGCCGCCCGCGCTTTGATTCCCGGCGACGCGCCAAGCGGACGCCGCCGAACTCACCCCGCCGGGGTCTCCCGGTGCAAGGAGGGAAGGCAACGTGATCGTGTGCCCCGGATACCTGGGTTGGGTGCAGGACGTGGCACGGCAGTGGACCGACAGGCTGCTGCGGCAAGCTGAGGAGGCGGACCGCGTAGGACGCGCCCGCCGCGCGGCTCTGACGACGCCCGAGGCGGTGGTCACTTACCAGCGGTGGCTGCGCGAGCGCTTCGCCGCCCTGGTCCCGGAGCTGCCACCGGGGGGCGAGATGCGCGCGCTCGGCGAGCTGCGCCATGGGCCATATACCATCAGCAAGCTGTTGATCGAGACCTTCCCCGGGCGCTGGACGCCGGCAGCGGTATGGCGACACGAAGCGCAGGAGACCCCCGCGCCCGGTGTCCTCTTCTGTGCCGGTCATTACCTGAGCGCATGGCGCGACCCTGAGTACCAGGCGGTGTGCATGGACCTCGCCCGCCACGGGCTGGTGGTGCTGGCGTTCGACCCCGCCGGCCAGGGGGGGATGGCGGAGTACCCGGAGATCCCCGAGGGCTGTGTCTCCGAGCACATGCACGTCGGGGTGCAATGCATGTTGACCGGGGGCTACCTCGCGCGCTACTTCGTGGGGCATACCCGGCGGGCGCTGGACGCCCTGTGCGCGCAGCCGGAGGTGCAGGCGGATCGCATCGGCATCACCGGCTTCAGCGGGGGCGGCACCCAGACCATGCAGATGATGCTGGCCGACGAGCGGCTGGCGGCCGCGGCGCCCGGCGGGTATGTCCACGATCTGCGGACCTACATGGAGACGGGGCAGACCCACGACCACGAGCAGATCTATGTCGGGCTCCAGGGGGAGGGCTTTAATCACGCCGACTTCCTGGCCGGCTTCGCGCCGCGGCCATGCCGGGTGCTGGCGGCGGCGCACGATTTCTTCCCCATCGAGGCGACGCTGGAGACGGTCGAGCAGGCGCGCGCGGCTTATCGCGCGCTAGGCGCAGAGGAGCGCCTCGACGTGGCCATCGGGCGCCACGAGCATCGCTACTCACCGGAGCTGCGGCAGGCCGCGGTACGGTTCTTCACCCGCTGGCTGGGGGGCGAGGAGCGCTGGCGGGGGGAACTCGCCGACCCGGCGCTGGACGAGCGGGACCTCGCAGCGTGGTCGCCGCAGGCCCCTGGGAAGACCGTCTTCCAACTGAATGGCGAATACCTGGAGCGCCATCGCGCCCGGCCTGCGGGGGAGGCGGGGGAACTGGTCGAACTCGTGCAGCGGGTGCTCGGCATCGAAGCCGCGGCGCTCGACGCGCTCATCCGGCCGCGGCCATTCATCGAGGGAGAGTGGGAGGGGCATCCCGGCACCGGATGGTGGTTCTGGTCCGAGCCCGGCATCTGCGTGGTGGCGGTGCACTATCGCCCCCGGGCCTCCGCCCCCACCTCGCGCCGGTGGCTGGCGGTGCTACCCCAGGGGTCGGATGACTGCGGACGCTATCGCGACGACCTGCTGGGGCTGCTGGCGGCGGGGGACGAGGTGGTGCTGATTGACGTGCGCGGCGTCGGCGGTGTGCGCTCTTTCCCCAAGACCGCGGTGGACGGCCATGGATCGCGCGATAACGAGTACTTCGCGGCCAGCAGCGCCTTCGCCCTGGGCGGGTCCTCGGTCGGCGCGCGGGTGTTCGATGTGCTGCGTGGTTGCCGGTTCGCTCTGCAAGAGCTGCAACCGGCGCGGGAGTTATGCATGATCGGGTGCGGGCTGGGGGCGCTGCACGCCTATCTCGCGGCCGCCGTCGAACCGCGCGTGCGCCGAGTGGTGTGCCGCGACATGATCCCGTCGTGGCGCGCGGTGGTGGAGACGCGCCTCTACGACTACACTAACATCAACGACCGCCATGTCGTGCCCGGCGTGCTGCGGCACTTCGACCTGCCCGACCTGGAGCCGTGCTTCGCAGGGCGGGAGCTGGTGATCGAGCGCCCGGCGCGCGTGGAGGTGAGCGCCGAGGAGTACGCGCGGGCCAAGGCCGCCGGCTTCGACGACGGCCGCGGCCACCGCTGGGAGCTGAAGTGGCCAGGCCCTGCGGGCCGCCACGGCGGTCTTCAGACCTAGCCGCTGCCCGCATGAGGGACCCAGAGAAAGAGTTGGCCGCAGATGAACGCCGATGAACGCGGATCAGGGTCCATCCCCGGCCATCCGCGGCCGGAAGCAATACTGATCCTGGGCATCGAGACCAGCTGCGACGAGACCGGGGTGGCGGTGGTCGAGGGCGGCAGGCACATCCGCTCCAACGTCGTCGCCTCCTCCGAGCGCTTCCACCGCCGCTTCGGCGGGGTGGTGCCGGAGATCGCCTCGCGCAAGCAGGTCGAAGTCATCGGCGCAGTCGCGCAGGAGGCCCTCGAGCAGGCCGGGATCACGTGGCCGCAGGTGGCGGCGGTTGCGGTCACCCATGCTCCGGGCCTGGTGGGTTCGCTGGTGGTGGGGGTGTGCTTCGCCAAGGCGGTGGCCTTCGCCCACGACCTGCCACTGGTGGCGGTGCACCACATCGAGGCGCACATCTACGCGCATTTCCTAACGGGGACAGGCACCGATTTCCAGAGAAATCAGGAGCCAGTCCCTATTTTCCCTTTCCTTGCCCTGGTGGTGTCGGGCGGGCACAGCGACCTGGTGGCGGTGCGGGGGCACGGCGACTTCGAGGTGCTGGGGCGCACGCGCGATGACGCCGCGGGCGAGGCCTTCGACAAGGGGGCGCGGTTGCTCGGCCTGGGCTACCCGGGTGGTCCCGCCATTGATGCGGCGGCGCGCGAGGGCGATGCGGGGGCGGTGCGGTTCCCCCGAGCGCCGCTGCCGGGCACCTGGGACTTCAGCTTCAGCGGCGTCAAGAGCGCGCTCGCACGCCATCTGCGGGAGACGCCGGAGCCGCAGCGCCGGTCAATCGCGGACCTGGCGGCCAGCTACCAGGAGGCAGTGGTGGAGCCGCTGGTCGAGAAGAGCCTTGCCGCTGCACAAGGCCTGGGGTTCGCGCGCCTGCTGGTCGCCGGAGGAGTGGCGAACAACAGCCGCCTGCGGGCGCTGATGGCCAAAGGCGCGAGCGAGGCCGGGGTGGAGGTGGGCTTTCCCCCGCCCGAGTTGTGCACTGACAACGCGGCGATGGTCGCCGCCGCAGGGCATTTCCGATACTGTCGCGGCGACGTCGCGGGCCTCGACCTGGACGCCTATGCCTCAGCTCATCTCGAGGTTGGGCGGGGCGCCGGGCAGCTCGGGTGAGGGAGGCCCTTTGCCGCCCGCACTTGCGTCCGGGGGCGGATCCTGGTCCTTGCCGTTCTCCCGCCGCTGCAGCAGCACATGGAAGGCGCTGACGACGGCGGTGTCGAGCTGAAGCCCGGCGCAGCGCCGCATCTCGTCCAAGGCATGCTCCCGGGTGTAGGCCGCACGGTAAGGCCGCTCGCTGGTCATGGCGTCGAAGGCGTCGGCGGCGGCGAGCACGCGCGCTCCCAGGGGCATCTTGGCGCCGGCGAGGCCGTCGGGATAGCCGGCGCCGTCAACTCGTTCATGGTGGTGGCGGATGATGGCGACGGTTTCGGCGTCGGCGAGCACGGGGGACAGGATGCCGACCGCGATGATCGGATGCATCTGGATCTGCGCGCGCTCCCGGCGGGTGAGGGGCCCGGTCTTCTTGAGGACGCCGTCGGGGATGCCGATCTTGCCGATGTCGTGCAACTGGCCGGCCACCCGCAGTCGCTCGCGCTGCTCATCTGACAGGCCCAGCGGGAGCGCCATGGCGACCGCCAGGTCCGCCACCCGGGCTGAGTGACCTCGCGTGTGGGGATCGCGGGCCTCCAGCGCCGAGGCGAGGGATTCGACCGCACCCAGGAACAGCCGGCGGGTGTCATGAGCGTACTGGCCCAGCCGCGTCTCCAGCTCCTGCCGGTATCTTTGGTTCTCCTCCAGCAGCCAGTGTCGTTCCACCGCCCGCCTGATCCGCAGCAGCAGGTCCTCGCGGTCGAACGGCCGGGCGACGCAGTCCACAGCGCCGGCCCGCAGGCACTCGATACCGGCGATGGCCAGCTCCGGCTCGGTGATCATCACCGCCGCCACGTCCACTCCTGACGCGGCGAGGGCGGCGAGGAAGTCGGGGGCGTTCATCTCCGGCAGGCGCACGTCAGCGACGACCAGGTCGTACGCGCCCTGCTTCATCGCTTGCAGCGACTCGTGCGCGCTGCCGAACTCCGCCACCTCGTAGCCGGCGGATCGCATGATATCACCCAGCAGAGCTCGGCTGGAACTGTCCGCATCAACGATCATGATTCGCAGGATTTCCGATTCCTTCATGGCTGCGGGCTCTGGCACCTCAATTCCCGCCAGTGTCCCTCACGTTCCCCCACCGCGGGCGGCGATGCAGCGGCCCGCCCCCCGGGGGCGCGGACCGCTTGTAGCCGGATACTGGGCGCTGCCGGTTGCACTACGTCCACTACAGCCTGGGCGCAAGCAACACGGCCGCGGCGCGACGCAACTGCCGTGCGGCCGTTTCCGGGGTCACCGGATTGACGTTGATGCCGTACTCGAGCGCGGTGCGCGTCGGGGCGCCGACGTTGCATAGTACGCGCAGGAACCAATGAAAATGCTCCATGCCCTCGATGTTGCACGGTGCGCACATGAGGGTCATGACGCAGCGTGGGTCGCGCAGGGCGCCGTTGAGCGCCTTCATGGTGTCGCCGATGATCCGCGCCAGGCTCTGTATCTCCTGGCGCTGGGTGCGCGCCAGGCTTCCATGGTGACGCCGCGGGATGATCCAGATCTCGTAGGAATAGGTGGCGGCGTAGGGCGTCACTGCCAGGAAGTGGCGGTTCTCGACCACCAGGCGCCGGCCATCTTCGGTGTCGGTCAGCGCGATGTGGCAGATGCCGCAGCGGCCGCGGTAGTCGTAGTACTGCTCCATGCCTTTGGCCAGCTCCCACAGGCGCTGGGGGACGATGGGCAGGGCCAGCAGGCGCCAGTGCGGATGGGCCGGGCTGCGCGCGGGACAGTGGCGCGACACAATCACCGACTTGGTGGATTCCGACGCACACCAATGCGCGTAGCGCTCGCGGCATGCCCAGAGCGCGTCCTCCGCCTGCTGCGCGTCCACAATCAGGGCCGCCTGGTCGTGGTTCGGCGTCTCGACGATCAGCTCTTCGGCGCCGATCGCGCGCATGGTGTCGTAGATCCCTTCGTCGTGGCGGTCGGGGTCGCCGTCGGGCCGGAAATGGGAGGCGTCGCATGACACCACGCGCACCCACCACCCCGGCATATTGGGCTCCGTCTGGGGGCTGCGATACGCAAGCAGTTCCGCTCCCGAGGCGGACTCGTTGCCCGGACAGTAGGGGCACGCGGCGTCAGCATCGGCCGCATGCGAGCCGTCGTCAGCGATGATCGCCCATTCGCGCGTCAACGGGTTCTTTCTGAGTTCACCCATGGACCGCAAGAAAGCCTCCCGACCGCGACTGCGGTAGAGAGGCTCTCATGACCTCCTGCGCACCGACGTGATGCGCGCGCCTGCACCACCTATGCTATTCCCATGGCCGCCTGCATGTCAACGGCGTTTGCGCGCGTGATTGTCACCTAAGTCAGCTAACACCCACCGCCTGACGCGAAAAGCGTCAGCGCAGGGACTGCCCCCGAATGGGGACTGTCCCCTTCCGGGCGGGTACACAGTCCCCGCCCGCCTAGTCCGCGCGGAAGACTATCTCGTGGTCGAGCAGGCGCATCTCCACCAACGCCCCGCGCACGGTTTTCTTCTCCCCGAAGATGCTGGTCAGTAGCCACTCGTCGCCCTGCCCGACGACCGAGGCGACATCCTCCAGCACCAGCCGCCGCTCGCCCGCCTGTTCCAGGAAGACCTTCGATTCACACATGGTTTCAGCTCCTCGCGCTTCAGATCGTGATCGGGTAGCGCCCGATCTCCTCGACGTGCTCGACGGCGCGAACAAGCGTATCCGGCCTCACCCCGGGGTAAGTCTCGCCGCCGATGGCGAAGATGTACCCCCCGCCCGGGGCGCCGATGCGCACCGCCCGCTCGATGATAGGCCGCGCCGCTTCGAAATCACCGTAGAGGTCCTTGCAGTTGAGCCCGCCCGACATGACGACCTTGCCCGCCAGCGCCCGCTTGGCGGCGGCGATGTCGCTGAACCCGCCGATGTCCATGTGCGTCAGCTTCAGCACCTCCGCATAGGTCTCGAAGTGATGGTCGTTGGGCCCGTCAGCATGCAGCCGGCGTTCGTCTTTGCCGTAGCGGTCGTAGATCGCCTGGTTGTAGGGCAGCACCATCTGCCGGTACATCTCGTCCGAGATGAACGCCGAGTTGTCGTCGGCGAGGCCGATGGCGCGCTGCTCGCGGACGCCGAAATGGCGGCTGCTGAACTCGTTCAGCCGGAAGAAGGCCTCGAGCAACTTGTCGAAAAACAGACGGATGTGCTCGGGCTCGGTGTACATCCATTCGTACACTCGGTCCGCGGGCGCCAGGGCGCAGGCCGCCGACAGGGGCGGGTGGATCCCCACGCCGCCGCTGACGTCGAGGGCGAGGCCGCGCGCACGGGCGAGCTCCTGCATGCGCGCGTGCTGCGCCAACGCCCAGCGGATGCCTGGGGCCTCGGCGGGGTCCGGAATCGGCAGGCGCTCAATGTCCTCGAGGGTGTGCACGCAGGGCACGATCCACGGCGAGGTCCCGGCCGGGCGCTCGAGGTCGCACCCCCACAGCAGGCCCTCGCCAACAGGCCCGAGATCGGTGAACAACGCGCAGCCGGTGCGATCGTCGCGCAGCTCCTCGAACGCCCATTCCAGTCCCTTGAGCTGCACCTCGATCTGCAGCGCGACATCCCGGTAGTATTGCGCTATGTCGTGGCCGAACAGCCGGCACCAGTAGCTGCCGCCCGCGCTGATGCGGATGGGTACGCGGTCGGGCTCCTCGAAGCGCGAGGTGATATCAATCCGCCGCTGGCTGTTGGCCATGCGGTCGCTGTATTTCCCAGGATCAAACACCGAGTTCCTCCCCTGTGGCGCACGTATGCTTCCCTGCGGCCCGTGCCCTTGCCTTCTTCATCGCGGCATCATCGCAGGGACTGTCCCCGAATGGGGACTGTCCCCTTCCGGGCGGGTACAGTCCACGTAGGGACAGTCCCCGCCGACTGCCTCTCGCACCAACGGCCGACGCCGTGGGGCGCGCACGCCGATGGCGAAGGCGTCCGCGAGCGCCTTCGCCAGTAGCGTCGCGTCGTCGCCGCCGCAAGCGGTCGCCAAGGCCTCACCCTTGCGCACGCGGTCACCCCGCTTCCTCAGCAGCACCACTCCCCCGCCCGGCCCGCCGTCGCGCACCAGCTCCTGGGCCATCTCGCCCACCGCCCGCGCGTCAATCGCGCGCACCACGCCGCCGGCAGGCGCGCGCACTGTCACCTTCCGCTCCGCCCGGGGCAGCAAGGCCGGATCGTCAACCACACGGTGGTCTCCGCCCTGCGCCTCGATCATTTCCCGCAGCTTGGCCGCGGCGGTGCCGCCGGCGAGGGCGGACTCCAGCCGCCGCCGCGCGTCTGCTTCATCCGTCGCGACCAGCGCCAGCACCAGCATCCGCCCCCCCAGCGCCAGGCTCAGCTCCCGCACATCCGGCGGCCCCTCGCCCCGCAGCACCGCGAGCGCCTCCCCCACCTCCAGCGCTTCGCCGACCGCGCACCCCAGCGGCTGACTCATGTCGCTGACGAGGGCGGCGGTCGGTCGCCCCGCGCGCGCGCCAATCTCCACCATCGTCTGCGCCAGCCGCCGCGCCGAGCGCAGGTCCTTCGTGAATGCGCCGCCGCCGCACTTGACATCGAGGACGATGGCGTCGGCGCCGGCGGTGAGCTTCTTGCTCATGATGGAGGCGGCGATGAGGGGCTGGCTGGCGACCGCGCCGATGCGGTTGCGCAAGGCATACATGCGCTGGTCGGCCGGGCACATGTCAGCGGACTGGGCGGCGACGGCGAGGCCGATGCGCCGCACCTGGCGTACGAAGCGCGCCGCCGTCATCTCGCAGCTCAGGCCAGGGATGGATTCGAGCTTGTCAATGGTGCCGCCGGTATGGCCGAGCGCGCGCCCCGACATCTTCGTTACCGACGCCCCCGCCGCCGCCACCAGGGGCGCGACCACCAGCGTCGTCTTGTCGCCCACCCCGCCGGTAGAGTGCTTGTCCACCTTGACCCCGGCGAGGGATGAGAGGTCAACCGGCTTCCCGGTGGCGGCCATGGCCATGGTCAGCGCGGCGGTCTCGTCTGCATCCATGCCGCGCAGATAGACGGCCATCAGGAAGGCCGCCATCTCCTCCTCGGCGACGGCGCCGGCGACATAGGCGCTGATGAACCAGTCCAGCTCCTCGGGTTCAAGGGGCAGCCCGTCGCGTTTGCGGGCGATGACGTCCACCGCGCGCAGGTCGTACGGATGGGGAGCGGGTTGACGGCGCATGGCAGTCCTCCGCAAAGCGTATCTACCGTTATCGGTTCAGCCGTGCCGCACCGCCCTCCTGTCAGCGCGGAAGCATCACACACAGGAATGTGACGGGGAGCGATTGGCGCGGGGCGCGGCAGACATCGCTCCTATCTGGCCACCGCCCGAGAGCGGGGGGGTGCTCACGGTGCTGCGGGCATCGGCTTGATGGTGATGGCGGTGGGGCTGAAGGTCACCCGAAAGTCACGGCCCTGCTCTTCGATGACGGCGTGGATGGTGCCAGTCTGGCGCCGCGCGCCGGGCCTGAGCTCCACGCCCGCCATCTCGGCCAGGCATTCGCGCAGGGGCGCAAGCACATAAACCGGGATGCTCATGCGCTCCTTACGTTCCCTACCTATTCGGAAATGAACCGACACCGCGTCCGCGCGCTTCCGGTCGGGGCGAATGGAAATCAGGTCTGCTTGCTCACGCACGGCCGCGCCGAGGATGACGCGTACGACTCGGAGGATGGGCTCGCACCCCTCTGCTACCCACGACGAACCTCGCGTCAAGACATGCCCGGTACATATCACAACAGGCCCGGCCTCTTTCGGCTGGAACTCTGCCATTCCCGCGGTCATCGCCGGATGTCCGTCTACGATGCTGGCGAGCGAATCGCTGACGAAGATAGGCGCCTTGGCCCGCAGAGCGATGTTGATGGCATCGCTGGGACGTGCGTCCAGAGTCTTCGTCTCGCCGCCCCGCCTCAATGCGACGCTCGCGATGTACGTGGTGTCGCGGATCTCCGCGACTTCGACGCGCTCCACGCTGACACCGAAAGCCGAAAGCGCCTCGAGGAAGACGTCGTAGGTCATGGGGCGGGGCGTCGTTTTCTCGCCCAGCTCGAGCCACAGCGCCGTGGCTTCAGTCTCGCCAATCCAGATGGGAAGCTCTAGTCCCGCCTCAGTACTCAGCACGACAACGGGTGCGGAGTGCTGCCGTCGCAGCTCGACCTTGCCAATCCGTTGCATCACTTCACCTCCGAATTCCGGCGGCAGCGCTTTCTCCCGGAACAGCTCTGGCACCAGCGGCGCGAGGCGCCGCCGCAGCCTGGCTCTACCCGCGCGCAACCGGCCCTTGACCGTGCTGGCGGGTACCGACAGGAACTCTCCGATTTCGTCGCAGGTGTAGCCGTTCACATAGAACAGCGAAACGACCAGGCGGTTGTCCTCAGGCAGGGATCGCAGCGCCGCCTGCACGGCGAGGCGAACGCTTACCTCTTCCGCGACATCGCCCGCAGCGGGCAGCGCCTTCTCCTCCAATGATTCTTCGGGCGATTGCCGGCGCCGCAGCGCGGCCTTACAGATGTTATCGGCGATCGTCCGCAGCCACGCAGGAAAGCGCTCCGGCTCCCGCAGTTGGCCCAACGCCCGGTATGCCGACACGAAGCTGTCCTGCGCCAGGTCACGCGCCTGTTCGAAATCCCCCACCCGCGCGTAGCACAGCCCGTAGACCGCGTTGCGATAGCGCTCAACGAGTTCGCCGAATGCTTCGATCTCGCCGGCGAGGCACGCTCTTATCAGGCTCGCGTCGGTGGCCGCCAACTTCGCTCTCTGCTGCTATTGATGCAATCCAGCCGAGTCCCGGAACTGCGAATTGCGGCCGCTGCGCCCGGGGGCCAAACGCGCCTCGTGGCGATGACGTCCACCGCGCGGTGGGGCGGGCGTCCCGCCCGCCAGCCACTTCGCAGCCGGGACGGCTGCGCCACCAGCGCGCGCGGATGGGTGGGTGATGATTCCCTCATGGCGGCTCCTTCGGGAATGCGAATGTATGCGTGGTTACGGCACCGGATGCCGCGTATCCTGCCGCCCACGGCCTGTAGCTCCACTGCCGTCAGTGGGCGCGGATGCGGAATAATTGAGACATGCGCCGAACGGACGCGCGCCGCTTCCTGGTAGCGGGACCCGGCGTGACCGCGGCTGGGTCATCCGAGCCATCTGATGACCGCCGTGGCGGCCCTTGCGGCCTAGCCACTCGGGTGTGACCCTACGCGGAAGAGTCCTTGATGCTATCCATGAGACCGGGGCTGATCCAACCCATCGTGGGCGCGATCTTGCTGATCGCGGTGCTGGCGGTGTACCTTTGCCGCTTCGGTTCGCCCCGGCGCTGGCTGGTGGTGGCCCTCGGCGTGTGCCTGCTCGACCAGGCGACGAAGGCGCTGGTGATGCGCCATGGGTGGCATTACCCGACCCCGTCGTTCTTCGGCGGATGGCTGCGCATCGCCTACATGAAGAATATGGGGCTGGGATTCGGCGGGTCCTCGCCGTCTCTGCTGGCGACAACGGTGGGACTGGTGGCGGCGCTGGCGGTGCTCTACCCGCGGCTGGTGCGTCGGCGGTATCGCGTGTCGGTGCTGACGGAGTGCGGGTGCGCATTGCTGGGGGGTGGTCTGCTGGCGATCCTGCTTGACCGCGTCCGCCTCGGCTACAGCGTGGACTTCCTCGAGTTCGGCAAGTCCGGAGACTTCGCGTACAACGTCGCCGACCTGGCGGTATTCGGGGCAATGGCGCTGCTGGCGGCGGGGGTGCTGCAATTCCTGTGGGCGGCGCGGCCGCGACGACTTGGGCTGCACGATTGCGTGGAATGCGGTGACGGCACCGCTTTGCGCGCGCCGCCCGCTGGCGCCCAGGGCAGGCGCCAGCGTGGGTGGATGCTGCTCATGCTGGGCGGGACCGCGGTGTTGCTGGCGACCTTCTGGTATCTCGGGCGCGACGAAGGGGCGCGGATGCCGCCGCTGCACCGGGCGGCTTCGCGTGGGGACGCGGCCGCCGTCGCGCGCCTGCTGGCCAAAGGCGCGGACATCAACGCGGCCGATAAGCGAGGCTGGTCGCCCCTCGCGTATGCCGCCTGCAAGTCCCCCGAGGCCGTCAAGCTGCTATTGGCGCGCGGGGCTGATGCGAACCACCGCGACAAGTTCGGCTGCACGCCCCTAGACTGGGCTGTCTTCAAGAAGGATCCCCAGTGCCTGGCGCTCTTGCTCGCCCACGGGGCAAGGATGCAGTCCACGGCGGGCGGACCGTCCGGGCTCCTGCTCAGCGCAGTTACTTCGCGCAGTCCCCGCACCGTGGCTTTGCTCTTGGCGCACGGCGCGGACGCGAACGCGACTAACGGCCGCGGCATATCCGCCGCACTCCGAGCCGCGGCGGTGGGCGCCCGCAGTGAGATCCTTGAGTTGCTGCTAACCGCGGGGGCCGACGCTAACGCCGCAGACCGAAGCGGTCGCACCGCCCTGCACTACGCCGCCGAGTGCGGCAATGCCGCGTCAGTGAGGGCACTTCTAGCGGCGGGCGCCAAGGTGAACACCAAGGACAAGGACGGCGCGACGCCGCTGGCCCTTGCCGGCGCATGGTGCGGCCCCTTGGCGAGAGACGCATCCGGTCATGGCGCCAGTGCCAGTGAAACCTTGTCCGCGTTGGTGGCGGCTGGCGCCGATGTCAGCGCCAGGTCCCGAGACGGCTGGACGGCGCTGCTGCGGGCCAGCGTGCGGCGCGACGCCGAAAGCGTGAAGCTCCTGATCGCGGCGGGAGCGGATGTCAACGCCGGTGGGCTCCGCGGTTGGACGGCTCTGCACTACGCGTCTGCCAAAGGTGATGCGGAAACGGCGAAAGCGCTGCTGGCCGCCGGCGCCGATGCCGACGCGCAAAACGATGACGGCATGACCCCGTTTCACTTCGCCAGGGACAGAAGCGTCGCGGCGCTCTTGCGTCAGCACGGCGCGCGAGCGTAGAGCGCGAGCGACGGCGGCGTCCTACCTCACCAACGGCGGTGGGCGGCGTGTCGGATGGGGATAGCCTCCAGTGCGGGGAGGCGGATTCATTCTCAATGGGTGCGCGGATGCGCTCGATGAACCCCTCTCCCTGCAAGGGGAGGAGTCAGAACTCGCGTCCGCACCCACACTTCACTTGCGCGCACCGCGGGGCACAATCCGCACCCCAGCGGTGGTCACCTCCAGGGTTGATTCATCGGCGCCGGTCCCCGACAGCGCCAGACCCCTTTTCGCGGCGCGGGAGCGTACCCGCACGGTGACGGAGTATTGCCCCGGTGGCGCGTCGCCGGGAATGAAAGCGAGATGCCGCTCCTCGGCAACCTCGCCGGGGCGCCAAGTCTGGGCGTCGTAGAAACCGTTGGCGAGTTCGGAGCGGGCGCGCCACACGGCGCCATCGGGGCCCTGCAGGCTGGTCAGCGTTTCCAGCGGCTCGATCGCGGGCGTGAGCTTCTTCCACCGGTGGGTGACGCGCAGGATCGCGCCCTGGGCGACCGGCGTCGGCTCACAGGTGGTGGCGATCAGCCCCAGCGCGTCGCCGAAGCGAAAGCGCGGGGCGGTCGCGTCGGCGACGGCGCGCAGCCGCGGCTTGCCGTCGGGATAGACCCGCATGAGGTCGCCGATATCCTCGTGCGCATAGCGCCGCTTGAACTCGCCTTTCCACGAGGTTTGGTGCTCGGCGAGGTAAACCGCCGGATACGACTCCAGGAAGGCCTTACGCAGCACGCGGCGCGCGCCGGCCGGATCGGCGGACGACAGGGCCACCGACAGGGTGACATCCGGCCGCAGGCCCTCGACGTGCTTGAGGTAGCCCAGGGGGGCGGTGCTCCACCAGTCGCCGATGATGAGGGCGTTCGGCGCCGCCACCGCGAAGGCATTGCGCGCGAAATCCTCGGCGGAGTAGTCCTGGCTGGCGTCCACCAATCTGAAATTCGCACTGAACGCCCACACCGGCAGGTAGGTCACCAGGGCCGCCACCAGGGCGATGCGGCGCGGTCGCGTGAGGCCGGCCTCTCTCCCCTGCTGAAGCCAGGCCAGCCCCCGCTCCCCCCACGCCAGCACGCGCTGTAACCCGACCGCCATCAATATCGCCAGCACCAGGTAGGCGGGCAGGAAGTAGGTGTAGATGTCGAAGATGTCGTAGTTGATCGCGTAGAAAACGTCCAGACCGAGAAGAAGCAGGAGTGATGCTGCGAGCCTGGCGTTGCCGCGCAGGGCCGACGCGATGCCGAGGACGGCGGCACCAACGCCAAATGGCCCCAGCTCGCGCGCAATGTGGCGGATGAAGCCCAGCGCGCGCAGGGCGACCTCGCCCGCCCCCATCGAGAACATCAACCGGTGGCAGCCGGGGGCGCTGATGAGCTGCCAGAACGCATGCAGGGAGTGCGGGTTGTTGACCTCGGGCGGGGGATTGGCCAGCGCCCGCAGGGGGACGTACAGGTAAACCATCGTCCCCGCCAACAGCGCCCCCAGGCAGCCCCCAATGCGCCGCGGCCCCAGCTCACGCCACCCGCGGCTCAACAGCACCAGCAGCGCCAACGCGGGAATCATGAGCGCGGTCAGGGCGTGGTTGCCCAGGCTCACCCCCACCACCAGCCACCCCAGGTAGAGGTCGCGGTCGCGACCGCCGTCGCGCCAGCGCAGGAGCAGCAGGAGTGCCCCCAGCATGAAGCAGGCGTGCAGCGTATAGACTTCGGCCTCGGTGGTCAGGTCCCAGAACGTGTATGAGAAGGCGAGGGTGAGCGCGGCGAACACGGAGGCCACTCGATTGCCCGTCCCCAGCGGAGTCGAGGGGCGCGTGACGCGCAGGCACACCAAGTAGAGCAGCACCACCGCCAGCGCTCCGCAGGTCGCCGCCATCAGGTTGAGGCGATAGGCGACGCTGCCAATGGGCAGCCACGAGAAGAGGTGGCCGATGAGCATGAAGGTGGGATAGCCGGGGTTGTGGCCGATGCCGAGGTGGTAGGCGGCGGTGATGAGCTCGCTGGTGTCGAGCCAGCCGAAGGTCGGGCGCAGGGTGCGCAGGTAGACGGCCAGGACGCTGGCGAACAGGCTGAGGGGGATGGCCCAGACTGTTGCATCGCGGCGCCAGCGGGAGGTCTGGCGCGCGGGCGCATGTGGCACAGCCGTTTCCGAATCCCGATTCATCGGGGCCCCCGGCTGTGCATGCTCGGGAGCGATGCGCGGCGGCGTCTCGCGCTCGGTGGAAGTGGCGACCGACATCGCCTATATTCTTCCACATCGCCGCGCGGCGCGAGGGTGACGGCGGCCTACGCCTCAGCGCACCGTTCTTCTCCCCAGCAGCGCGACAAACCCGTCTATGCTCAGACCTGCGTCCCTGATGAGACGGCGCAGCAGACCCTTGTCCAATTCGCGGTGCCTCGGCACCGCGAGAGTCGCGCCTTCGCCTTCCTTGTCGAGCGCAACATGGCTGCCCACCTGCCGCCGCCTTACCCAGCCAGCTTTCTCGAACGCCCTGATGGCCTCGTCGCCGGAGATGACTGGTAGCCGGGCCACTACTTGTGCGCCTCGGGCCTCACACTAGCACCTCGACGGAGCGACGCTTCTTGCTCTTCTCCGCCTCGCGGCGCGCCCGGTCATTCATGGTAAGCAGGCAGGCGACGATAGCCTCGCGGATGTTGGCGAGCGCTTCCGCTTCCGTCTTACCCTGGGTGTGGCAGCCGGGGAGCGATGGACAACTGGCGATGATGTAGCCACCCTCGCCCTCTTCCAGGATAACCGTGAATTCCATGCGCGTCTCCTCAATGGTGCGTTGTCCCTGCGAGACTCGCACGCCTCTGGCGTGGCCGAAGCTGCTGCCGGGGCGCGAAGCGTTACTGTTTGTTCGGCCTCAAAGGTGTCAAGTCCTCTGTCGCCGCGTCTCCTGCGAGGGACACATCCCACTTGGCACCCGCTTAGTCGCCGCTCCCGGCTCCCGTCCTATGCCAGCAGCTCCCGCACCTTTTCGCCGACGCGCCGCACGATGGCCTCGACGCCTTGCCGACCGTACTCCGCAGAGGCGAACTTGCGCGGGTCGCGTCCGACGACGCCAATCAGGTCCTTGGGGTCATCCCCCGCGGGCAGGCGGCTCAAATCCACCAGGTCGGGCCGCAGCGCCAACATCAGCGAGGTCTCCCATGCCGCCGCGTGATCGCCCGCGTCGGGGATCTCATCCCGCACCAGCTCGTAGCCCGTGCACGCCCACGCCCGCGACTCGCCGTCCAGGCTGTATAGCTCCACCGCCGCGCGAGCGTGCTTGAGCAGCGGATAGTGCCCGGCCATGAGCACAATCGCCCGGAACCCCAGGCTCTGCATCTGAAACAGCACGTGTACGAGCAGGCGCACGTAGCGCTCGTGCTCCTCCAGGATCGAGGCGAACATGTACCCCGGCGCGAAGTTCTCCGCGGGCAGGACCATCTTCTCCAGGAGCGGCCCATGGTAGTGCTTGAGCGTCTCCATCAGGTGGCTCTCGCGCGGTTCGCCGAAGAACAGCGGCGGCATTACCAGCCCACCGTGCGCCTGCGCGCACTTCATCGCCAGCGCGTGGATCTTCACCGTGTCCAGCCCCACGCAGTTATGTTCGCCGTGCCACTCCACCCCGCCCAGGGCCACGTACACCACCGGGCACGCGCTCCTCGCCTCCACGATCTCGTGCGGCAACATCTCCTCGTAGCGCACCTTGCCAGCCACTATCACACCTCCTGTCGCTGCGGCCGCCAGGAGACCCTGGCGCCCATGGCACGTACACTACGCCGCCGACGGCCCTGACTCCTGGCGGCGATGTGCAGGGCAGCGCGCGAGACCGCGCCCGGGGAGGTTCCACCGGGGACAGCCGCGCGCGGCGGCGTGATGTCTCGTTGAGGTCAGAACTTGAGCCCGAGCCGACCGCTGATGGTCTGCGCGCGGTAACTGTATCGGGGATCCGCCGAAATGCCGGCGGTCCGCCGCCAGTCAAGCGTGAAGCTGAGGGCGTGCGCCAGGGCCACTTCCCACCCCAGGGCAACGGCGCGCCTGGCGCTTGCGCCGGAGTGGCCGGAATTGCGGCTCATTTCCCACTCGGCGTACGCCTCGTGGCTGCCGCCGAGGGCGCAGCTCAGCCGGGCGCGCATGCTCGAATTGGCCGTGCCGCGAATGCCCAGCACGGCGGCGGCCACAGCATCGTCACCGGTAGACGCGGCGAGACCTGCCGACTGCGCGTCATACCCCGCGCCGAAGTCGCCGCTGGTGGAGCCGCTCATGCGGCTGTAGCTCAGATCGAGCTTGACCCCGGGGCCGAACGGCCCCATCGTCGCCCCCAACGAAGTGATGTTGTTGGAGCACCTGCCACCGGCCCCAAGGTAGGCGAGATCCTGCCGCGTGAACTGCCCGATGAGCGCGAAGGACGCGGCGGGCTGCCACCACATGCCCAGGCTCACGGCGCCGCTGTCGGTGTCGGTGCCGTATCCGCCTTGGCTCATCTGGGTGTCGTAGGCGAGGCTGAGCGACAGGTCGGGCCTGAGACTGTGCCGGATGCTCAGCAGCTGGCTGCGATTGGTCGAGCCAGGCAGGCGCCGGCCGTCGGCGGCCAGGGTCTCGCCGGTTGAGCTTGTGCGATAGCCGACACTGATCGAGGTGTTCGCCGCCGGGGCGTACTCAACAGCCAGGCGCCGGCTGTCGGCGCTGCTGCGGCCGCCGTCGTTGATGTTGATGGCGCTGCGGGCGAGATCACAGGTGACGTTCAGCGCGGAGCCCGGTCGGTACCAGAAGCTGAGGGCGGCGCCCGTGCCGCTGCCCGCATAGGGCAGGGCCCAGTCACCCGGGGCGAGGGACGAGAGGCCGTCGGCCAGGGCCGGCTGCGCAGACGCGGGCTGCTCGCCCTGGCGTCCGTAGGAGTTGCGGCGATAGGCGGCCTTGATGCCGTACACCTCGCGCTCATAGCCCAGCGTCAGCAGTTGGTTGCCACTGTTCTCGTGCACCGATTGGGCGGCGTCGAGGACGCTCCATGATCCGGCGTACGACAGCGACGGCCACCCTGCGCGCCGGAAATCGAGGCTGAGCTCCCGGCTGCGATCGCGCACCAGCGGGCCCGACGCGTCGGTCGCCTGGCAGTAGGGCCGGCGCTGGTCGCGCATGCCGGCGGAGAGGTGGAGCCCGGCGGCTGGCTCGAAGCCCAACTGCCAGTCATAGCCGCTGCAGCTCTGCTTGAGGCCGGCGGACTCAAAGGGCGCGAAGCCGGCCCCGGAGCTGCGCACGTTGGCCGCCAGCGTCAGGCGATCCCACTGGCCACGAGCGCCCAACGCCACCGCCGCGCCCGAGGAGCCGGGCGCGCCCGCGCTCTGCGCCAGCTCCGCATCGAGCGCCAAGCCCGCCGCGGTGTAGTGGGCATCGAGCGCGACCAATGACCGGTCAGGGGTGGCGGTCGGCGCGGCGCCGGACACGCGGTAGCTGACGATGATCGAAACTCCCACCGGCACCGGCCCCAGGAACATGATCGCGCCGGTCGCATAGTCAATGTGGTAGTCGCGCCCGGATACCTGCAGTATTCCGTCCAGGCGCACCCGCTCACTGCCCGGCTCGATGGGCCGGTGGCTCAAGGTGAACGGACCTGGCGAATTGGCGCCGAGCCAGCGGTCTTCGCGCTGCGCGGAGGCAGGGTCACCGACGCCTCGACGCTGCAGGGTAAGATAGGTCGCGCCGATTCTCAGCGCCGGCGCGACCGGGTATGCCGCGCGCAGCCCGATCAGCGTGCCGGACAGACTGCCTGGGGCGTCGTACTCGTAGCTGACGACGATGCGCGATGTGGGCGGAATGATGAGGGCGGGCGAGAACTGCAGCAGTCCCACCTGGTAGTCAATGCTGTAGTCGCTGCCGCGCCGCATGGGGCGGCCGTCAATCTCTATGACTTCGGAGGCGTCCACCACCGGGCTGGCGGCCAGGTAGTAGGGGCCGGGCGAATTGCCGCCGTAGAGCGTGTCTGTGCGCAGCAGTGGTTCGCACTGCGAGGCGACCAGGTTGAGCGCTCCGCGCGGGAGCTTGCTCTCGACCTGGATGCCGCGCAGGCTGCGGCGAAAGCCGGCGAGCAGGGTCTGGTCGAAGGCCACCGTCAGGTCGCCGACGACGACGGCGGCGTCGCTGCCGTCGAAGGTGAAGGTCAGCCGCTGGTGACCGGCGCTGAAGGGGCCGCTGGCGATCGCCGCGTCCACCCGCAGGTCGGGCAAGAGCTCGCCGTGGATGGTGAGGTCGGTGCGATGCTCGAAGCCGGCGGACTGCGAGTAGTTGTCCCAGCGGTAGGCGCTGCGATTGGCCTCGGAGCCGGAGACGCTCTCCTTGCGGAAGGTCAGCGAGTCCTGGCCGATAACGGACAGCGACGCCGGCCCCAGGCGTACGTCGGCCGCGCACAGCGGCCGCGCGCTGACCATCAACGCCGCAACCGCCAACGCCAACCCCAGCAGGCCTCGCGCCCTGCCGCCAGCCCTCACTTGCGCCCGCGCAACTCGCAATGCCGTTTACCTATGGAACCGGGGGCGGCGGCGGGCTGTCGGCGAGGAGGATGTCGGGTAGGGTCGTGACGCCGGCGGCGATGTTCAGGATCTCGGTGTGGACCGAGTAGCCGGCCGCTTCGACGGTTATGGTGCGGGCGCCGGTGGGCACGCCCGCCAGTTGAAAACGCCCCTGCGCGTCGGTGGTGGTTCCGATCGCGGCGATGGCGACCGTCGCGCCCTGCACGGCGCGGTCGGAGGTCATCTCGCGCACATACCCCTGCACGACGGCGGTGGCGGGGGTAACTCCTCCCCCACCCCCGCAGCCGGGCAGCGCCAGCGCCGCCGCGGCGCAAGCGATGGCCGCCAGCGCCGACCGCGCGCGGTGATGCTCGATCTTTCCTCGCCAGCCCCTCACGCTGCAACGCCCCTTAACGCTTGAGAATGATCGTCCGCATGCCCTTGACCGCCTGCCCCTCCTCGGTCACCGCCGAGATCGCGCACAGGTAGGGGCCGTTGGCCATCATGCGTCCGGAAGAGTCCGTGCCGTCCCAGGTAATCATGTTGGTGCCGGCCGCGGCCCTGGCCCCGCGCGCCAGCACCTTGACCGACTGTCCCGCCAGGGTGCGAATCTCGATGTCCACCGCCGCCGGGCTCGAAACATCGTAAGCTACGGTCGCGCCTGCCGCTCGCCCCACCATCTGCTGCAGGTTGCCCACCTGGAGTCGCGCCCACGGCGTGGGGTCAACCTCGATCTTGAAGTGGCGCTCGCCGCCGCCGGCGCCGGTATTGAAGACGTAGGAGCCGGTCGTCCGCATGTACTGCCGCCGTTGGGCGTCAACGTCCACCAGGGTGATGCGGTAGCGGTCGGGCACCTCGGACAGGTCCGGCCAGGTGATCTCGGCGCGGGCGTCAGCCAGGTCCGAGCGCACCACGAAATCCCACTCCGCGCGGCCTGCCGCCGGCGGCCTGAAATCGGTCGCCAGGTCCGCGGCGGCGGCCCGCCCGTCGCCGAAGCTCAGATCAACGTAGGGCGACAGCCGCGGCGGGGTCTGCAGCTTACCTCGGCCGTCGCAGGAGGCGGCGTTGGCGTCCACCCCCATGTAGTTGAAGCTGTCCCGCATCTCGCCGACGCGCGCGACCAACTGCAGGCTCCACGCCGGCGCCGGCTGAACGCTGCGCGTCGCCGCCGTGGCGCTCTTCGCGGCGGCGCCGGGCGGCGCAATCATCAGGTCGCAGTTAACCAGCGCCCGCACCCAGCACGCCTGCCACACGGGCAGGGTTCTGCGCGCCCCCGGATATGCCGCGTCCATCAGGACGTATTCGCCCGCGGCGGGGTCGTAGGTCCACGCATAGGGCCGCACCCAGTTGTTCTGCGCCGCCGTCTCCAGCGACACCGTCTGGCCGTTGGCGCGCACCTCCACCCCCGCCCACTCGAGGTCGGCGCAGAACGGGTTGCCCACCATGTTCCACCCCGCCGTCAGGGGCACGGCGTAGGGCCGTCTCTCGTCAAGCGGGGTGCCGGGCTGGGCGACTCCGAGGACGTCCCCGGGCCCGACCTGTATCCAATAGCCCAAACCGGGCGCGGTTGCGGGGAAGGCCGCGTCCTGGCCGTAGTAGACGTAGCGGCCGCCCGTCTTGTCGGGCACCCACCGCGCGGCCTTGAGGCCCGAGGCGCGCCCCAACGCCGCGCCGAGGTCGGGGCTGGCGAAGCTGAACGGAAGCGCTGCCATGTACAGCCCGCGCGGCCACGATTCCGCCGCCGGCGCCCGCGTCTCGAGCGCGACGGCGGGCGTATCGGGGCCCACCGTGATCCCCGGCAGCACCTCGGGGACGCGGCCGTCGGCGGTGATATAGACATCGTAGGTCCCGGCGGCGAGACCGGCCAACGCATAAGTCCCGGCGATGTCAGTCACCGTGGTGGCGGTGACCGCGTCCGCTTTGGTCGCGTTCTTGCTCTTGGCGTCCACGCGCGCGCTGCGCACCGGCACGCCGTTTTCGTCCTTGACCACGCCCTTGATCGAGTGCCCGCTGGTGACGTCCGTAGCCGCGGCATTCGACAGCAGCGTGTGACGCCCGTCGGCGAGATCGTAGCCGAGGGCGGCGGTATTGACGATGGTCGTCGCCGCTCGCGCACGTCCGGTGGGAAGCGATACCTCCACCACCAGCAGCAGGGCGGCAATCGCGACCCACCATCCGCCGCTGGGGCGGGGTTTGCTGCCTGCGTCCTGCGAGTATCGCCAGCCTGTCATGCGAGATCCCAAACCTGGGGTATCTATCCCGGGGCCCTGCACGGAGCCGGGCCCCGGGATGCTTGCCAGCTTGCCAGTCGCTCTGCTACTTGACGGTAGCGTCGAAGGTGATAGTCCCGCTAGCGCCGGCAGCCACGCTGCCGAGACTCACGGTTAACACGCCCGCGGCGACCGTGACGTTGTCGCCGTCGGCGGCGTCGGTCTTGGCGGCGCCGTTGACCTTGACGCTGTTGGCGACGTAGGTCACGGCGGACGGTACGGTGTCGGTCAGGACCACGCTGGTGGCCGCGGCGTCGCCGCCGTTGCTGTAGGTGATGGTGTAGCGAATCGTCTCGCCCGGCGCAGCCTGTGCCTTGTCCACGGCCTTGGTCAGGCTCATGGCGGCGGCCTTGACCGTGGTCGAGAACACGGCGGACGCCTGCTTGCCGGCGTCGAACTGGGAGGTGGCGCTGAAGGTTGTGGAGTCAACCGTTCCGCCCGCGGCGCCCGCGGGCACTGTTGCCGCGACGAAGCACTTGAAGGCGGCCTCGGCGGCGATGCTGCCGGTGGTGGACGCGAGATTCGTCTCCCCGGACTGGTGCACGCCGTCATTGGCGGTACCGCCGCCCGCGCCGTCGTCCTTGTAGATGGCGACGGTCCACGCGGGACTGCTGGCGGAGGCCGCCGTCAGCGAGAAGGTGTCAGGGCCGTTGCCCTTGTTGGTCACGGTCGCGGCGTAGTAGAGGACCTCGCCGCTCTGGCCGTCCTTGGCGCCGGTCGCCGGCGCCACTTGGACGGCGGCGACGTGGCTGACCGTGGTCGTGGCGGCGCTGGAGTCTACCGTCGGCTGCGGCTGGCCGCCAGCATCATTGAAGTTGAGGCTGGCCGTATTCTGGATGACGGTGCCGGCGGCCGTGCCCTGGGCGTGGGCGGGGGGTGCGGCCGCGACGGATAGAACCAAACACAAGGCCGCCAGCCCGACTGCTCCAGGGCTCGCGGCGTTCAGCCAACGCATCTCAGTCACCTCCTGGGGTGTCCGTTCCGGTTCCCCCGCTGAGCGGACGGCTGAGCGTCCCCCGGGCGCAACCGCCCGACTCGCGCTTGCCGTCTCCATACTGCCGGTAAAGGAGGTGCTGATGTATTGATGCTGCTTGAGTTGGTGCTATGAAAGCTGCCTCTGGCAGCCAATCGCCAGAGGCAGCTAGGACACTACGATAATTTGCGACGGTCCCGTGGTTCGCTGTTTGGCAACCCGGCTGACTCGGTGAGTCCCGTGGTTTTGCGTCCCCTCCTCACGAAGGGTTTGCCTTTATCATCCAGCAGTAGTGGATCAGTTATCTACGGTCGAGGGAAACCTCCGTGCCGGGTCTTCCCCGGCATTCGATCCGTAGGTATTATTCCACATTTGACGGCGGCGGCCGAGAGGAACCCAAGGAGCGCAGGGCCGATGAAAAGGCACGAGCCCGGCAGGTGATGCCGGGCTCGTAAATCGTCCATCAGCGGGCGGGAGCAAGCCCCCCCGCGATTGGGGCGCCGGGCGGTCTCTACTTGCGGCGGCGCCGCAGACCCAACAGGCCGGCGCCGCCCACGCCCAGCAGCACCAGCGAGGCGGGTTCGGGAATGGGCTCCCCGATGCGCGCCCAGAAGGTCTGCGGAGATGTCGCGCCCGGAGAGGAGTCGATCGCCACGTGCACCAGATAGACGAAATCGTCGGCGGCCGGCGTGCCCGACCAATGCGCCCAGAAGTTGGTGCTGTCGGTTTCGCCTGGATTAACGTACGAATCCGGGCTGCTCCCCCGCCAGCCGAACGCTCCCCAGCCCGGATTGCCACCTGACGCCGGATGGGTTTCCCAGCCGCCGTTGATGTCCCAGCCGGGGCGCGTCGTGTACGGCGGGTTGGGCTCCCCGGCGTAGTAGTTCGGCTCCTGGGCGGTGCCAACCCCGAGCTGGTACACCACCAGCGCCTTGACCCCGCCGTAGGTGGGATCAAGCGCTCCGTACACCGGATCGGTCGCGCCCGGAATCACGCCCAGTTGATAGGTCCAGGTATCGCTCCCCGCATCGAACACCGGCACCACCGTCACATAGTCGACCGTCGTCGTCTGGCTGTAGTAGTCCGGCCACGGATCGGCGCCGGCGGCAGTCACGCACAGGGCCAGCGCGACGACCAGCAGCGCCACCATCAGCATTCCTCTCATTTCAGCCTCCCCGGAAGGACCATCTTTGCCCTTGCTTGATTGTGCACAACGAGTGCCGACTGCAATACCAGCAAGAACCGTGCCCAGAAGGGCTAGTACTGTAGGTACGGTGCACATTTTTTCGGCCTGGCGCCTGCCTCAAGGCCGGTCGCTGCCCGCTGGCTCTGGCGGCCCGACCCGCCCCCCGGCAGCGGCTTCCTCCTTCAGCAGCACCAGTTCCCCCGGCGGCAGCGTCGCCGCAACCTCGAAGCCGGGCGGCGGGGTGCGCCCGGCATAGAGCCGCTGCCACAGCAGCGGCTGCTCGGACGCAGGGTAGGAGCTCAGCAGGGTCGAGAAGTAAATCGCGTCAACGCCGATGCTCTTCTGCACCGCCTCGAAGTCCTCACCTGCAAGTGGCAGCCACACCGCCAAGCGCCGGGCGTGCCACGCCACCGCCCACGGGGCATCACTGACCACGACCGCGTGTTTTCCAACCAGCCCCCGCAGGTAGTTGAGATTGGCGCGGCTGGGCAGCGCCTTCGGCTGCGGCGTCGCCCACGAGACGAGGGCGGGATACGCCGCCAGCGCCGCAAACAGCACCACCGCCACCGAACGCCCCCGACTGGTGCCGATCCACTCGCGCACCAGCGCGAGGAAGTACCCCGCGCAGAGCACCGTTATCAGTGGCACCAGCACGAAGAACGTCTCGGCGGTGGGATTGTGCAGCGCGCCGATCGCCACCATGAAGGCGGTCAGCATGAACACCGTCTTGCGCGCCAGGTCCGGCCGCGGCGCCCCCAGCCGGCGCATCATGGCGATGACGAAGAAGGCCACCACGTAGAGACCTACCAACGGCGGTAGGATGCGATAGGCCGACGCCAGGCCCAGGATCGTTTTCTTGACCAGCGGCCGCGCGCTGTCGAGCACGAGCGCCGGCAGCTTCAGCGCGGAGGGGTCGGCGCTTCTGAGCAACTGGTATCCGGGGTGGGCGCTGGTGAACATGACCAGTTGATAGCGCTCGAGGGTGAAAAAAGGATCGCCGGCGACGCGGAGGTTGCGCACCCACCACGGCGCCATCACCACCACCAGCCCCACCGCGAACCACGCCAGATGGCGCCGCCGACGCTCGGGCTGCATGTAGTATGCGCCGATCAGCGCGGGAACGACCAGGGCTATGGTGAGATACTCGGTCAGCCAGCACAGGCCCAGCACCGCTCCGGCCGCCAGGCTGCGCCGCCGCGAGCCCGGGTTGGTGTAGAGCAGATAGACGACGAGCGTAAGCAAGAACGCCCACAGCGTGACGTGGAGGCCGGACACCGCGTAGCCCAGTGCGCTCACGCTCAGCGCAAACAGGACGGCCGCCAGCACGCCGGTCGCGCGGTCAAACAGCTTGGCCCCCAGCAGGTAAACCAGGGGCAAGGTCGCCGCGAAGAAGAACGCCGATACCGCCGCCACCACCAGGTCGGTCTCGGGCAAGATGATGAAGACCAGGCCGAGGATGAGCGGGTGCAGCGGCGCATGGAAGAGCTCTGGCGCCGGCAGGCGATGGGACAGGCCGATCGCCGCTGGCCGCAGCAGCGAGGTGACGTATCCGTCGCCCGCCGCCAGGTGCCTGCCGATCTGGGCCAGGTCCATGGCGTCGCTGAGGTAGAGGCCGCGGAAGCCGCGCACGAACTGCAGGGCGAGGGCGGCCGCGCCGGCGCCGATCCACAGCAGGTGCACGACGACGGTGCGGCTCCACGCCTCGATCGCATCGGCGCGCCGGGGCACGACCTCGTCCCCGCCGGCGAGCCGCGATTGCTTCCGGCGCTCGCCTGCCGGTGGTGGTACCGCTTGCTGGTTGGACACGTCGCAGCCTCCCTGATGATGGTCCCGCGAGCTAGGGACGAATGGCTTCGCCCACATGGGGGGCGAGACGGGCGAGCAGGTCCGCGCCTTGCCCGGTGGCGGTCGCGGCATCGCTGACCACGGGCACGGTCAGGCGCACGAGCGCACCCGCCGATGACCGCTGACGCGCGCGATCCATCACCAGGTAGAGCTGATGCGTGACCCAACTGGCGCTCGACCGTTTGCCCTGCAGGTAGTAGTAGAGCACCACCGCCTGCTGATCACCGCGTACGAGCAGAAACCGGTTGACCTCGATGCGGCTGCGGCCCGCGGTGGCGAGCTGCAAACGGGATTTCTCGACGATATTCCACCCGCCGCCCAGCAGGCAGAATCCGGGCGAATGGAAAGTGGTCTTGCGGTGGCCGTAGATCACCGCCAGGTACGCCGGCAGCCCGTGGGCGCTGACGTACTCCCGGTTGAGGTAGTCATCCGGCTGCAGCATCTCGAGCGTCCCGCGTTCGAGCGGGCCGAGGTCGCGCCCGCGCCATTCGCCGATGCGCAGCGGCACCCGCTCGACCACCACCGGGCTCGGCGGCCGCGCCACCGGGCGCGTTGCCCAGGCCGCCGCCTGCGCAGCCAGTAGCAGCCCCAGCATCGCTATCGCTCGTCTATCCGGTGGCCGCATCCGACTTCTCCGCGCCCGCCCCGCCGAGCACCCCACCCAGGCCCATGGCGCGGCCCGTCGCCAGCAGCCCCGCCAGCGCGATCACGAACACCAGCATCCCCGAGGCGCCATGGAAGAAGCCCTCCGCCGCCCGGGCGCTGACGAGGGTGGCGATGAGCAGGATGATGACGATGCGCACGACGTTGGCGAGCAGCGCCGCCGGAACGCCGCACGCGAACAACACCGTCCGCTTCCACCGCGGCCCGCGTGCGAGGTGGGCGATCAGCGCCGCCAGTGCCAACAGCGCCACCAGCGTCTTCATCCCGCTGCAGGGCGCGCCGACGCTAAAGGTGTAGCTCGCCAGGTGGAGGTCAACGCCGGCGCGCGTCACGGGGATGCCGAACAGCCCGATCAGCATCGCGGCGTACTTGGCGGACAGCAACTGCATGGGGAAGCTCAGGAACTCGACCAGGAGGTCCGGCCACGGCACCATGAACAGCAGGAACGCGCAGGGGAACGCCGAGGCCCGCAGCACCCCCCAGCCGCCAAAGTAGAGCACCTGCGCGCCGATCATCAGCACCAGCGACAGCGGCGGCAGGAACTCGACCTCCATCCAGCGCCCGCCGAGGTACATGACCAGCGCCACCCCCGCCCACGCCAGGCCTGCGGCGGTGGCCCCGCCGCGGTACGCCCGTGCGATCCTCGCGCGGTCGAGCCATACCAGATACCCGGCGATGGGGAGGATCAGGAACCCGTGCGAGGCGTTATCCTGGGTGCGCCACGCCTGCACCATTTCCGCCGCCACAGGAGCGTAGAGCCACGCGCCGGCGGCGACTACGGCAAGCGTGGACAACGAGGGAATCCTCAGACGGGAGATTGCGATGGACATCATGTGGCACAGCCGCCCCCGGCTGTGATGTATCACAGCGACAAAAGGACGCCTCGCTCAATAGTGGCAGCAAGAAGTATGCCAGCACTGGAGAAACGCCGCAATTCAGGACGGGCGAAATCAGGTCGTGTGTCACGGAAATGCTAGGCTACGGCACGGCCTCCCCCCTTTGATTCCGCGGTGCTAGTGTCCTGGCCCTTGGCTGATTCGAGTGTGCGGTACTGTGTGCTCCGTCGCTTGGGCGAAGGGGCAGCGACGCACGAGTGGGCACATATCGGGGACGTACTGAGGCATCCGGCTGAGAGCAGGAGACTATAATCAAGAATGCATAAACACCAACGAAGAAGAGTCGAAAGTACGCCAAAACCGATCTGCCCGGCGGCACGATTCGCACCCACCCTGGCAACTTACCATTCCACGCCTGTTCCTGTGCCAAGTAGGGACGTAGCGATGCTTGCCAGCCTTGCCGCTTCAGGAGGTAGCGAATGTAAAAGCCAAAGGCGATAGTCCCTATGATGGCAGCCCAGAATGCTGCACGGCCAGGCAAGCTTCCTTGATTCGTGCGAAAATGAAGAACTATTGAGTCTCGCATAATACCTTATATAGTTCAGGATAGAGTCCAGAGTGTTTGAGGAAAGCGAAAGCCAGGTCGTCTGTGCGCCGCACCCGCCGGATGCCGCGTCGCACTTGTGCCTCCAACTG
>DATLAK010000075.1 GCA_035527535.1 Armatimonadota bacterium | reverse complement strand
ACGCCCGCCGAGGCCGAGACGCCCGCCGGCGACCAGCGCCCCGCAGTGCTCGCCGACGTGCGCGGGCAGATCGAGTTCGACCATGTCTGCTTTGGCTACGAGCGCGACGAGCCGGTGCTGCACGACATCTGCCTGGGGGTGCAGCCGGGCGAGATGATCGGCCTGGTGGGGCGCAGCGGGGTGGGCAAGACCACGCTCATCAACCTCATCCTGCGCTTCTACGATCCCGATAGCGGGGTGATCCGCGTGGACGGCCATGACCTGCGCGAGGTGGACCTGCGCTCGTGGCGCGAACACATCGGCGTCGTCTTGCAGGAGCCTTTCCTGTTCCACGGCACGATCGCCCAAAACATCGCCTACAGCAAGCCCGACGTCTCCGAGCTGGAGATCATTGAGGCGGCGCGGGCCGCCAACGCCCACGATTTCATCATGAACTTCCCCGACACCTACGACACCCATGTCGGCGAGCGCGGGGTGCGCCTGTCGGGGGGCGAGAAGCAGCGCATCTCCATCGCGCGCGCTATCCTGCATAACCCACGCATCCTCATCCTCGACGAGGCGACCTCGTCGGTGGACAGCGAGACCGAGATGCTCATCCAGCAGGCGATCCTGCGCCTGGTGGAGGGGCGCACCACCTTCGCCATCGCCCACCGCTTATCTACCCTCAAGCAGGCGGATCGGCTGGTGGTGCTCGACGACGGGCGCATCGTTGAGGTGGGCACTCATGACGAACTCATCGCCGCGGGCGGCATGTACTCACGTCTGGTGGAGATCCAGTCGCTCGTCTCGGAGGCGCAAAGGGCATGACGCCAGCGTTCGACTCGCCATCCCGTCCGACGGTTCTGCTCGACCCCCAGGCGATCACCATCCGCCGCGACCGCCACCGCGGGGTCAAGGTGCGCCTGCACGACGGGACCACCGCCTACCGGGTGCGGTTGGTGGAGGCGTTTCCGGTCACCCGGCGGCGGCGCTTCATCATTTTGTGCGACCGCGACGGCCAGGAGATCGGGATCCTGGAAGACCCCAAGCTGCTGGACCCGGAATCGGCGGAGGTGGTCCGCACCGCCCTCGATCGCTCGTACTTCCTCTCCCGCGTCACCGCCATCCACCGCATCGAGGAGCGCTACGGCACCGCCACCTGGCATGTCACCACCGACCGCGGCCCGCGCGTGTTCGAGGTGCGCTCCCGCTCCGAGAGCGTATGGTGGCTGGGGGCCTCGCGCATCCTCATCAAGGACGCTCACGGCAACCGCTACGAAATCCCCAATCTCGACACGCTCGACCCCCGCAGCCGTACTCTGGCCGAACTGCACATTTAAGCCTGCCACAGCAGCCGGGGACCGAACGCAGCCGCGAGACGCGGGGCCGCCATCTGCGAGGATCGGTGAACCGCCCGCACTGCCTCCGCCCGGGCGCGAGACCGGCTGGCAGGCGTCCCGATCGCGGCCACCGTGCGACCCCGCGGGTCTAAATGCGCGTTCTTGTCCAGTCTTCGCGCGCTTGCCTGGCGACGGTAGCGATCTCGCGTCGAGCGGCTCCCAGGCGCGCGCCCGATCCGCGCTTGCGCTGCGGGCGCGCGCGTGATATAATGGCACCACGGAGGTAGCCAGGATTGCGCGCTTGCCTGGCTAGTGTTGCGCTTCTGCTGCTGGGGGCGTGCGGCGCGCTGGCTTCGCCATTCGACCAGGTGCCGAGTGGCGATAGCGGGTACGCCGACTGTGCATTCCTCGCCCAATGCGGGATTATTGACGCCCGCCCGGCCGAGGAATACGCTGGCACGGCTCTGCTCACGCGGTATGACTTCACCGTGAGCCTGGTGCGCCCCATGGCGGCGCTGGAAGCCCTGGCGCGAGAGGGACGCCTGGGCGCGGCCCTCGACGCCACGGGGCGCATGTCTGACGCCGATCGTGCTCGCGTCAGCGACGCGTTGCTGCGCCTGCTGCGGGAGTTCGGCGACGTCTTCTCCATGCTGGGCAAGGACGCGTCACAGGCGATCCTGGGCGCGCGCCTGCTGGCCGGTGGCGAGCGCGCCTCAGCTCTGACCGACGCCGGAGATTCCGGCAGCGCGGGAATGAGCTACGGCGATGCGCGCACGCGGGTCGGCGTCCTCTACCGGGCGGGAGAGGGCGAGGCGGCCTCGCTCCCACACGTGCCATTGGGCGGGCTGACGGACGCGCCGCTCAGCGGCGTCGCGTCGTCGCGGCTGCCGGCGGGCCGCGCCTACATGGACACCACGGCCCCCGACGCCATCGCCTCGACTGACATCTCGCTGCGGCGCCTGCTGGGGACCGTCGAGTACGGCGTCACGGATAACCTGACGCTAAACCTGGCGTACGAGTCCATGGTGCGCGAGGGGCGGGGCACGGTGCTGCTGGATGCGGCGTCGCTGCGGACGCTTGGCATCGGGTATCGCCTCTCACCGAGCGCTTCCCTCAAGCTCAACTACCACCTCATCAGCTACGCTGATCACACCGGCATCGGCACTCGGCTCGAAGACCGCATGGCCGCGGGCGAGCTGACGGTGCGATTCTGAGGATTGGTTTTTCTTCCGTCGCCCTTGCCCTCCGACAGGCGGCACAAGACGACTGGCTGAGGCCGAGCGGCGGGCTGGCACCCCCGACCGCGGCAGGCGGCTTAGGGCTTCTAACTTGCAGGTGCTCTGCCCCTTATTGAGGCTTCCTGTTCGACGTGCGCGACCAGCTTCTCCCCCGCGGCGCGGGCGGCGTGGAGCATGTACTCCCGGCTGCGGCGGGTGACGATGAGGCCGTCGAAGACCGGCCAGCCGAGCACCCCGTAGTAGCGCTCCAGGCTCACCAGGCAGGTCGGGCCGCCGCCGCCGCCCCCGCCAGCGGCCGCGATGGACAGCACCGGCGTGCCCTTGAGCGTCGAGTCCTTGGTGTGAATCTCGCAGCGCCGCAGGCGGTCGAGGAACGACTTCGCGACCTCGCTGACGTCGCCGAAGTAGACGGGTGTGCTGACGACGACCGCGTTCGCCGCGCCGATGCGCTGACGCACGCTCTCGAGATCGTCCTCGATGATACACAGCCCCTCGCGCCGGCAGCGCCCCCAGCCGTCGTCGCACTGCCGGCACGCCTCGAGGTTCAGCTTGCGCAGATGCACGAGTTCGACCTGCGCCCCCGCCGCAGCAGCGCCATCCAGCGCCATCCGGGCCATCGTGGCGGTCAGTCCGTCTTCGTTGGGCGATGTCTGTATCCCGATGACTTTCAACTCAGCCCTCCTCATGAGGCGGCGCCTCGTGGTTTGTGCTATGACCATATTCGGCGCGCCCATGGGCATCATCCTGCGCGGCGATGGCTACCGCGGGGCGCAGCCCACGCGGCGGATTGTCCTGACAGGCAAGAACGGAGCTCCCGTCGTCGCCGCGGGAAGGCTTGGCATGGGGGCTGTCGAACCTGGTCTCCACACAATGGCCCGCGCCGGCGCGTGTTACCCGGGGTGCCGCCCCCGGGGTAGTCGAGGAACCACCCGCGTGCCATCACCTTCAAGCCGCTGTCGCCCTATGCGCGTCGCCCTGATCCTGGCGACGGGCGGGGATCCGCGCTCCTACGGCCTGCACCTGGCGCTGGGCTACCTGGCCAGCTACCTGCGTGCCCACGCCGACACCATCCCGGCGGCGCTGGAGGTGCTGCCGACGGAGAGCCTGGCGGAGACGGTGGACTTCAGGCCCGACGTCGTCGGCATCAGCTCCGTCAGTTCCTGCTTCAATCACGCCGTCGAGATGGCGGCACAGCTCAAGCAGGCGACCGGCGCGCCGGATTCGCGCGAGCGCAGCCCGCTGCACATTGAGATGCAGGCCCTCAAGCCGGGGTAGAACTGCGTCTGATGCCAGCATGGCGTGCTGGGCGCCGCGCTAAGCGTCGGCCGCACGGGAGCGGGCACAGGAAACGCCTACGCTAACATGATGACACGGCGCACGGCGCGCGTCAATTTGGGGATTGCAGGCACTCAGTGCGGCGTGGCGTCGGGGAGACCGCCGTCCACGGGGATGGTCGCGCCGGTAGTAGGGGTCTGACGAGTGGCGAAGTACAGCACCGCGCGGCCGACGTGCTCGGCAGTGACGCGCGCTTTGAGCAGGTTGCGGCTGCGATAGTATTCCTCGAGGCCCGCCTGGTCCAGGCCGCGAGCGCGCATGCGGTCGGGACCGACCGCGGCCCACAGCCCGGATTTGTGCGCACCCCCGGCGAACACCGCATCGGGCGCGACCATGTTCACCCGCACGTCGAGCGCCGCCAGCTCCAGGCTGGCGATGCGCGCGAGCTGGTGGGCGGCGGCCTTGGTGGCGCTGTAGGCGCCGAACCTGGCGCCGGGGGCAAACACGTTCTTGGTCGAAACCAGCACGATATCTCCGCCCGTGCCCTGGAGTTCGAAGTGCCGCGCCGCCTCCGCCAGCACCAGGAGCGTGCCCTCGACGTTGACCCGCTGCAAGCGGCGGAAGGCCTCGATGTCCATCTCGGCTAGGGATGATACCAGCGCCACGCCCGCGTTAAGCACGACGAGGTCCACCCCGCCCCACGCGCGGATGACGCCCGCGAACCCCTGCGCTACCGAGGCGGGATCGGTCACGTCCATCGGCACGCCAATCACAGGCGAGGGCGGCTGTGCCACCTCCCCGTGCGCCCCGGCAAGGGGGCGCAGTTCCCCCACCAGGCGGTCGAGGTTTTCCTGGGAGATGTCGGTGGCGGCGACGTGGCAGCCGTGCTCGATCAGGGTCTTGCAGATGCCCCAGCCGATCGCCCCCGCCGCGCCCGTGACCAGCGCGATCTGGCGACCCAGGGGCGGCTCGCCCGCAGGGAGCTTGGCGTGCTGGAGGCTCCAGTACTCCATGTCGAACAACTCGGCCTCTGCCAGGCCCTGGTAGTCCCCGATGGCGGCGATCTGCGCCTTGGTCGCCAACGTCTGGGCGGTAATGTCGCGCACGATGTCGGCGGCGCCCGCATCCCGGCCCGCGCAGAAGGCTCCAAGCCCCGGCAGCAGCACCACCCGCGGCAGGGGATCGAAGCGGTTGACGCCCGGCGCCAGCCGTGCCGCGTGGCGCTCGACGTAGGCGTCGTACTCGGCGCAGTAGGCGGCGACCGCCCGGCGGAGCTGCTCCCGGAGCTGGTGGAGGTCGTCGTACTGCGGGCTATCCACCCACAGGGGCAGGGGCTTGGTCCGGATGAGGTGGTCCGACGTCAGGGGAGCGGTGAGGGCGACCGCGCGCCCGCGGTCCCAGTCAACGAAGTCCAGCGCCTCGCGGCTCACCAGCGGCCGCAGGATGATGCGGCGGTGAGGCCGGTCCGCGTCACCCGAGGGCGCCGCCAGCAGTCCGCGCAGCACGGGCGCCACCTTCCCCACCCGCTCCTGCGCCGTCGCCAGGTCGGTGCGCCGACTGCGGTCGGTCGGCGTGGAGACGATGAGCGGGCGGGCGGCCGCGCGCGCGAGGTATTCCTCTGCCCGCGTGACCAGCTCAATGGTGGCGTCGTAGGATTCGCGGGCAGTCTCACCCCAGGTCACCAGCCCATGATGCATCCAGACCATGGCGTAGGCGCCGGGCTGGGCTTCGAATGCTGCAACCGCGGCCCGGGCCAATCCGAACCCGGGCTTGACGTAGGGGAGCAGGATCACGTCCTCGCCCAGGGCCTCGCGCACCCGCTCTTCGCCGTCAATCTGGTTGGTGAGCGCCAGAATGGCGTCGGCGTGGGTGTGGTCAATGTACTTCGGGGACAGGAAGACGTGAGCCAAGGCTTCCACCGACGGGGTCGCGGCGCGGGCATCGAACATGTGGCTGCGCAGCTCGTTGACCATCGCCTCGTCGGTCAGCTCCGACAGGCCGCGCAACCGCTTCAGGTATCCGAGGTCGAGCGGGCAGTGGCCCTCCGGCTCGATGGTGGCGAGATCATGCCCCGAGGCCTTTACGAAGATGGCGGGAATCTTCTCGCCGAGTGCGTTGCTGCGGACACCCTTGGCCGAGGTGTTGCCGCCGCCGTGGAGCACCAGGCCGGGTTCCGCGCCCAGCAGCCGCGCCGAGTAGGTGCGCAAAGCTAGGGCTTCGCCGTATTCCGCGCCGCAGCGGGCGACGTATTCAGACGCCTCTTGCTCCGACCACCGGTTGCGCACGCCATCTCCCTTATCGCCGATCAGTCAGTTCCGCGCGCCGAGCGACAAGCATCGAGCATGAACCGCACGTTGTCGAGCGGGGACTTGCCATCGAAGACCGCGCTCCCCGTGACGATGAGGTCGGCGCCCATCTTCGCTACCTGCGCGATGTTGTCGCGGGTGACGCCGCCGTCCACGCATAGCAGGAGGTCGCGCCCTGAGCTCGCGATGAGCTCGCGTGCCTGAGCCATACGCCGCTCGGTCGCGGGGATGAACCTCTGCCCGGACCAGCCCGGGTTGACCGCCAGCAGCACGATCATCTCGATCTCGTCGAGCAGGGGCGCGATCGCCGTCAGCGGCGTGCCGGGGTTGAGGGCGACGCCGCGAACGATCCCGCGCGCGGGGTCATTGGCGTTCTCCATGCCGCCCAACTGCTGCAGCGCGCGGTGGACGTGGCGGGTGGACTCGACGTGCATGGTGATAACGTCGGCGCCCGCCGCCACGTAGTCGCCAAGCTTGGCCACCGGCTCCTCGACCATCAGGTGTGCGTCCTTCAGCAGCGGCGTCTTGAGCGCCTTGATGAAGGGCGGGCCGACCGTCATCATGGGGGTGAAGCAGCCGTCCATAACGTCCACGTGGGCGACCTGGACGCCGGCCTCCTCGAGCAGGGCCAGTTGCGCCCCGAGCGCCATCAGGTCCGCGCTCAGCACGCCGACGCTGATGGTGGGGGAGGCCCGGCGCAAGATGTCAACCGTCGTGACCGGGGGCATGGCTTGCGGGCTCACTTCTTCCGTTTACGCTTCAGCGAGCAATAGAGGTCATAGGCCTCGGCGGGCTTGGCGTGGTCGTGGACGACCGCGCGCACCGCTTGCACCATGGCGATGGGGTTGTCGCTCTGGAAGATGTTGCGCCCCATGTCCACCCCCGCCGCGCCCTGGCGGATGGCGTTGTAGGCCATGGTCAGGGCGTCAAGCTCCGGGAGCTTCTTGCCGCCGGCCATCACGATCGGCACCGGGCACGCAGCGGTGACGGTGTCGAAGCCCGGTTCGCAGTAATAGGTCTTGACGTAGTGCGCGCCCAGCTCGGCGATGATGCGGCACGCCAGTCCCAGGTAGCGCGCATCCCGCACCAGCTCTTTGCCTACCGCGGTAACCCCCAGCACGGGAATGCCATAGCGATTGCCCAGGTCCACCAGGCGTGTCATGTTGTGCACCGAGCGCGTCTCGAACTCCCCGCCGATGAACACCTGGATGGCCATGGCCGCGACATTCATGCGGATGGCGTCCTCGATGTCAACCGCGATCTCCTCGTTGGACAGCTCCTTGAGGATGCTGGGGCCGCCGCTGGCGCGCACCACGATCGCCTTGTCGGTGGTCGGGGGTATGGTCGTGCGCAGGATGCCGCGGGTCAGCATGAGCGCGTCAACATAGGGGGCCAAGGGCAGGATGGTGACGTCAATGCGTTCCAGCCCGGTGGTCGGGCCCTGGAAATAGCCGTGGTCGAAGGCCAGCATCACGGTGCGGCCCGACTTGGGGTTGAAGATGCGCGCCAGCCGGTTCTTCATCCCCCAGTCGAGATTGCCGGAGCCCTTGAGAAAGAAGCTGTCCTGCGGGAACGGCCGATCGAGGTGGAAGTTTTTTGACCCCTTGACTGCATCAGCATCGGGCATGTTGGTGCCTCCTTGTGCATGTCTTAGTAAGGGCGCGATTCATCCCGCCCTTTCTCGGGCGCGATCAATCGCGCCCCTACGTTCGGCAGACCTCCTCCATCCGCTCCATGTAGTAGCAGTAGTCGGCGAATGAGGTGTCGGGCGGAATGGAATGATCGGTATGCGGGAGGTAGCCGCCCTCCTCCATCAGCGGCTTGAGGCGCGCCAACTCCGCGTCAATCGCCGC